>JAYTON010000555.1:0-5453 GCA_043747725.1 Saprospiraceae bacterium | reverse complement strand
AAACCTGAGCCCGCGATGCCAGCACCTGAGCCCGTGAAACCAGCTCCTGCACCTAAGCCCGTTATTTCTAAACCGGTCACTCCACCGCCTACTAAGCGTGTGGAAACAACGGAAGACCCTACGGCTGTAGCCATTCGCAGACAGCAAGAGGAAACAAGGAAAAAAGCAGAAGAACAAAAATATCAGCAAGCGCAAGTAGAAAAAGAAAAAAAACGTCAAGCAGACGCAGTAAAAGCGGCTGAAAATCAAAAAGCTGCCGAAGCAGCAGAAAGACAACGCGCTGAACAAGCAGCCAAAGATAAATTCAAAGGGCGATTCGGTAATGGTACAAGTAGCGGCACTAACGGCGGCGGCGGTACAGGCGACGGACGAGGCAACACAGGCAAGCCCGGTAATCAAGGCAAGCCCGATGGTGACCCCAACTCCGATAATTTGGATAAAGGATTCGGACGCGGACCTGGTACAGTGAATGGATTTGGCGGACGAAATGTTCAATCTGCTCCAAAATTGCAGGAAAGTTCTCAAAAATCGGGTAAAGTCGTTATTTCAGTATGTGTTTCTTCTGATGGCGCAGTTCTTTCAGCGGATTACAAAGCTGTTGGCTCAACTACAACTGACCAAGATCTTATTGATGCTGCTAAACGCAATGCCCGGCAGTATAAATTTGCGCCGGGTAGTGCTGAAAAGCAGTGCGGAACGATTACATATAATTTTAGAGTTCAATAATTACATAAAAATATCATTATGAAGTAAGAATTGTCACTGCGAGCGGAGCGTGGCAGGAGGGGGAAACAAAAAAGGGAAGGCAGAAATGTCTTCCCTTTTTTGTTTCTTTGCAGTCAAAATATCACAATATCATAATACCGCAATATCGAAATTGGATGACTTATCAACAGATACTCGACTACCTTTATCAACAGTTGCCTATGTTTCACCGTGTAGGGGCTGCCGCTTTTAAGAAAAATTTGACCAATACGCTGGCATTATGCGACATTTTGGGCAATCCGCAGAATACATTTCCAACCATCCATATCGCTGGTACCAATGGAAAAGGCTCAACAGCGCACATGATTTCTGCCATTTTACAAGCGGCTGGTTATAAAACGGGACTCTATATTTCACCGCATTACAAGGATTTCAGAGAGCGCATAAAAGTCAATGGCGACTATATTCCTAAAAAATATGTCAAACAATTTGTTGAAAATAATAAAATTTATTTCGAAAAAATAAAGCCTTCTTTTTTTGAAATGACGGTAGCGATGGCGTTTGATTATTTTCATCAGGTTGAAAACGAAAATACTGAGGAGGGTAAAGGCGTAGATATAGCGGTGATCGAAGTTGGTTTAGGCGGGCGTTTTGATTCGACGAATGTCATCACGCCGCTTGTGAGTGTCATCACGAATATTAGCCTCGACCATACGGATATGTTGGGCGATACTTTGCAGTTAATAGCTTTTGAAAAAGCAGGGATTATTAAGCCAAATGTGCCTGTTGTCATCGGTGAAGAGCAATTGGAGACGACGCCTGTTTTTGTAGAAAAAGCCAATTCAGGCAACGCCCCGATTTATTTTGCTTCACAAAATGTTGATATTCAAGCAGTTAAAGATGTTTCACCCGATTTTGAATATTCTACTTTCAATGTTGTATTAAAAAATAGTTTTTCTAATTTTAAAAAATTAGACCATTTGAAAGTGAATTTGAGTGGTGATTATCAAGAAAAAAATGTGGCGACAGTGATTGAAACCATCAATATTCTCAACCGATTTACGGATTTTAAAATCAATGAAAACCAATTGCGCGAAGGTTTATCTCATATAAAACCTTTGACCAATTTTATTGGTCGCTGGCAAGTCATTGGTCAAAATCCGACTATCCTTTGTGATTCGGGGCATAACGAAGGCGGCTTGACTTATGTCACCCATCAACTTAAACAATTGATTTTCAACCATTTACACATTGTCATTGGTTTTGTAAGAGATAAAGACTTGTCAAAAGTATTGAAATTGCTCCCTCAAAACGCGACTTATTATTTTGCTAAAGCCGATATTCCACGCGGTTTGGATGCCCAAATACTGAGGGGTATGGCAGTGGAGCATGGACTTGTAGGAAAGGCTTATTCGTCAGTTCGGAAAGCATTAACCTCAGCTAAAAGACGCGCGAAAGAAGATGATTTGATATATGTGGGTGGGAGTATTTTTGTGGTGGCTGAGGTATTGTAGTAATTATAGGAATATAACTTGCAGCAAGTTCAAAAACTTGCTACAAGTTTTGTCTTATAAATTTTACCTTTTCTTCCTAAGAATAGTAGCCGGCTTTTGAACAACAGGCTTCGGCTTTTCTTCAATAGCCAAATCCTCGGTTGGCAAATTATCCACATTGGGCATTCCATTTTTACGGAAATATAAAAACAGACCGCCCAATAGTAAAAGCAATAAAGCCGCAGAAGCTACTGTGCTCACCGTCTCGCCTGTATAATACGATTTTGGTGCAAAAGTCATCACAATTTTATGCGTACCCGACGGCACTTTTGCTGCACGCAAAATATAATTCGCCTTAGCAAATTTAGCAGGTTGCCCATCAATGGTGATACTCCAACCTTTTTCCATCGGGTAATAAATCTCACTGAATACCACCACTTGGTCGCCTTTCGCCGAGTATTCATATTCGAGCTTATCAGGGTTGTAAGCCGTCAATCTTATCGTTGCAGTCGAATCATACTGAGGGGGAGTAGTCCCAATAATATTTTCAAATTTTTTCTGAATCACCACATCAAAACGCGGATTGATTGTACCCACTGCCGCCATTTCTGCATCCGCATTCTCTACAAATTGAACATTTTTGACAAACCAAGCATTGCCTAATGCCGTTGGATTTTGCTGCACGCCCAAAGAATCGTCAGCCACAAGCACATATTTTGCATTCAACATGCCATACAGTGGCATGAGTTTTTGTTGTAAAATAGGTACGCCTTTTTCAAAATTACCTAAATAATTCTCAATCATCTCTTGATAAATCATCATTTTAGCCGCATGATAACCACCTACTGACTTATGAAACATAGAAGTCTGAGCATTGGTAAACGGCGAGCCGCCTCTCAAATCCAAAACCCTAAAATCAGGATTAGGGTCGCGCATGACGATTTTATCTGCTGTTTGAGGTTGAAAATCTGCTTTGGCTTCTTGTGGTGTTTCAAATTTAGCAGTTGGTAAAATGCGTTTTGCTACAGACCATATATCTAATAGCGTTAAAATACCAATGCCTGCTACAACTATGCTCGATTTGAGACGATTATTTAAATACATCCAAATCAAAGTGGCAGATAAACCCACCAAAACCAAGGCTCTGAAAATATCGGCTCTTAATAATGCTATCCTATCTTCTTCTATTAAAGCCACTAATTCACGCTGCATTTGGGCGTCTTGTTTGCCCGCACCCCCACACATCGTGCTCAGAAAAGCCAATGCCGCAGTGATACCACCTGCAATATACAAGCCTCTGAGCTTTTTTTCGCGCGGTACTGAGGGGTCGAATATGGCTTGCAAACTCATCCCCGCTAAAACAATAACGAGCAATTGCCCCAATCCCAACGCTTGTGTGACCGAGCGGAATTTGTTAAAAAGTGGAAAAAACTCGTACATAATATCGAAAAAGAAGAAGTTTCTACCCCAAGCTATCATCAACATCACCAAGGAAGCGACGCCGAGCCACCATTTTTTGCGGTCTTCAATGAGCACCAAACCCAATATGAAAAGGAAAATAAATATGGCTCCCCAATAAATCGAGACTCCTACAAATGGTTGGTCACCTGTATAAAATAGGCTTGAAATCTGCTTATCGGCTTCTTTATTCGCTTTTTCGAGCGTCATGCCTTGCTCCGTCAGTCTCGGAATGATTTGCCCTTTTAGATTTTCAAAGGTTTTAGTGTCTGCGTGGCTTTGTGAAGCACCACCACCAGCAGCATTTTGAGCCAATAAAGTGAATGATTCGGCAATGCCATAGCTCCAATCCGTAGCATATTTTTTATCTACACCACCTTCTTTTGGGCGTTCGCTTTTGGATAAATTAGGTACGCCGCGTTGTGATTCGGTTTGGTATTCCTGCGTTGTCCACAAGGCAGCCAAATTACTCAAAATGCCTAAAATCAAAACCGCCACCAATGTAGCGGCTGATTTTCCAAACCCTAAATATGATTTATTTTTAATGGCTGAAACCAATTCTACAATACCATAAATCAATAAAATAATGAAGGTATAATAAGTGATTTGATAGTGATTGGCGTACAATTGCAAAGCCGTTGCCAGCGCAAATACACCTCCACCCAGCAAATATTCTTTCCTAAAAACCAAGATAGCCCCCGCTAATATCAACGGTGAATATGCCAAAGCCACCATTTTAGTGGAGTGACCGGCTTCAATTATATCCATATTGAAAGACGATAAACCAAAGCCTACCGCGCCCATTAAAGCGATACGCCAATCTAACTTCAAGACAATCAATAATATATACATACACAACATTGCTAATAACACCTCAGCGTGCGGTGCTGTCATGGGTTGCCCCAAAAGTGAAGCTCTGAAAACAGGTTGCGTCAAGTTGCCATGTATTTCTTGATGGATTTGTACGGTCGGCATCCCTGAGAAATAAGCATTCGTCCAGAGTGGATAAACACCCGTTTGCTCCTTGAATTTATTCATCTCGACTTGACTCGCCGAGGCTTTTTGATTATCACCCTGCTGCAATACTTTGCCATCGAAAACGTAAGGTGAAAAGAACATAAATGACAAGGCGATACAAACGACAATCGCGATGCTATGCGGTAAAAGTTTTTTAAGAATAGGAGTATTCATTTTAATATTGGCTATTGTTTTAATTTCGATAATTTTACCCCCTCCTGTCACGCTATGTTCGCAGTGACATGGGGTTTGTTTTAAAATTTTAAGTGCCAAATGTATCAAATTATTAAAATTTAAAGGTCATTTATTGGGAAATAATGTGTAAAATCTAAATATATCATTCATCATTCATCATTTATCATTCATCATTTATCATTCATCATTTATCATTCATCATTTCAATTAGTGTCTAATTCTCATAAAATTTACTTCCCCGGACTCAATGCTTTGCGGTTTTTTGCAGCGTACTTTGTCTTGCTGCATCATGGCGAAACGATACGCGCAAAGTTTGGTTTACCCAATTTTGAAGCGTATTCTTTTTTTAGAAATGGGATGATAGCGGTATCATTTTTTTTTGTTTTAAGTGGTTTCCTTATTACGTATTTACTTTTGGATGAAATACAACGGACGCATAATGTGAGCGTAAAAAAATTCTATATCAGGCGCGTATTACGGATTTGGCCCCTGTATTATCTATTGGTTTTCATTGGTTTAGCATTGATTCCGTTATTTTTAAACTTGATTCACTACGATTATAAGATGCCCTACGATATGGCTTCA
>JAYTON010000554.1:0-4232 GCA_043747725.1 Saprospiraceae bacterium | reverse complement strand
GGGTACAACAACAGTAAGAGGTCACAGACCTAACAGATACGACATAAAGGGTCGGAGACCCATTTACGAGCGTATCTGTTCATTGGTTTGAGATTTGTGGTTGAATAAGCATATATCGTGCGAGCGGGCAAAAGTGCCATCGGCTGACTCCACTCGCCGCTTCGATGTGCAAGCCGATGAAAATGGATTCACTGAGCAAGACTCTGTGACCTTCCAACTACCCGCAGGTTTCAAGTCGGAAACCAAACCGACCCCCCTCAGTATAAAATCCCTTTTTGGCAGTTTTGAAATGTCCATCACAGAGAAATCACCAACAGAATTGGTCTTTTTCCGTAAACTCATCTTGAACAATATGGTTTTACCAAAAGAAAAATTCCCTGAATTGGTGGAGTTTTTAAAGAATGTGGCGAAGGCGGATAAAGGGAAGTTGATTTTGGTGAAGGTGGGGGAGTGAGAGGTGCTAAACCTTAAGCTTTTTTTCCATCCAAAGTTTTTAATAAAAATACAAACTAACCTTAAAAGAGAGTAATTTAACATCTCATTTTATATGCAATTTGTGCCAAAATAGAGTTTATGAAAACAAAAGAAATAAAAATCTTAGAGAAGATATTACAATTTTTAGGCTTCAAAAGGAAGGTCGCTCTTTTGACAAGAACTCTCAACGATGAAACTATTGTTGAGGTTAACCACATCAAAGGAGAGCCAGATATTCAAAAATTCCAATATCAAACACCCTTAGAATATCCTATAATTCTTACTACAAAAATAAGCACCAATCCAATTTTGGAAGAAAATGAAAGTAGATTAGACAAGGGTGTTTTAGAAGATTTCTTTTTTGATTATCTAAAAAGCGTTTTTACAGATAAAGTATTTAACTCAATTAAAATAAATATTAATGGAACTTTTGTTACTCCCGATTTTGTAATTATTGACAATGAGAGGAAAAAAAATATTATTATTGAAATAGACGAGCCTTATACAATAGATGCAGATAGAAATCTAATTCCTATTCATATAAAAGCTATGGATGATGAAAGGAATATACGGTTTCTTAAAAATGGTTGGAGTGTTGTACGATTTGCAGAAGAGCAAATTATAAAATATCCAAATGAGTGTATTAAACAAATTGTAGATTTTATGGAAAAATCTCAATTAAACGCAGATTTTCCACATAAAATAAAATGTTGGCTATATGATGAATCTAAGTTAATGATTGATGAAAAATATCGTAATTCATACCTTCCGAGTGAATTCAAAGACTCTGGGAGAACTAATTTAGGATTTTCATATAGACGGTTTGTAATAAAATCATGTTTCTTAACAGAATCTCAGAAACAAGAAAAATACATAAGTATCATTTTTAACTTAAATATTAATGAAAATAATGACACTACTTTGAGATATGATGATTCATGTCAGTGTTGGATAACAGAAGAAGACTTCTTTAAAAATTTAGAAAAATCAAGATTTTGTGCTGTAATTGAAAAATATGGTTTAAGTATAGATGACAGTTACGGTATTCTTTCAATGTTAAAAGGTTGGGAATTAAAAGGCATAGGTAAAAATAATAATAAATACTTCAATTTAATGTCAAATAATAAATTTGAAATTGATTGTTCTGATAAAATCTTAAAAGAATTTGATGACTTTTTAAACAAAATATGCGATGAAACAAAAAATGAAGAAAAAAATGAAGAAAAAAATCAGGGAAAGGTACTTAGGAATAGAAGAAAGTATAGGTAAGGTAGTTAGTACGTAATATTCAGTTGTCCTCTCCAAAAAATGATGTATTTTTGTTTGAAATTGTAAAACAGCGTTCAAGAGCCAAGTGCAATTCATTAAAAAGGTCAAATAATCAATAATTATGGACAAATCTATCAATACAATGCTCATTCAGCTTAATAACCTCAAAGCCATTGAGGTGCTTAAAGCTTTGGAATCCCTCAATTTGATTACGATTATTAAGGGGAATAGAGATTCTGTAAAGCCTACTAAATCTGATGAACCCGAAGCAAAGCCAAAGCTTTCTACGAAATACAAAGGCATAATCAGCAAAGAAGAAGGGCAAAAACTCAATGATCATATCAATCAAGTGCGAAGCGAATGGAATTAAAGCACCCCTCAGTAAAATGCCTTGTCCATTCAATCTATAAAGATTTTATTGCTCATACATGTCTGCTTTTGAAATATTTATATGAGGAAATGGTGCATCTCCTTTGAAGCGTTGTAAGTTTTCAAGTGTGATATGTTGCACCGAAGCATTTTTGGAATTTGCCCGAGGCTTGTGCTTCTGTTGCTGTAAAAAAAGCAAATATTCCAAATAACCTTGAAGTTGCGCTTTAAACTGAGGCTCAAGTTGAAGCAGCATTTGTTCGATTTTTGTTACCATTATAGTCAGTATTTTTATTACAAAAATAGCCTACTTTATTAAATTTTCAAATCTTTATAGCACTTACCTTACAAACTCCTATACTTAGGAATATTGACAAATAAAACGCCGCATAAAATAATAAACAACGCTCCTATTTGTAAAGCCGAAATATGCTCTCCTGCAAAACCCCAGCCCAATAGCACCGCCACAACAGGATTGACATAAGAATATGTGCTAACAATGGCAGGCGGTTGTATTTTAATGAGCCAAACAAACGCCATAAAAGTGATGAGAGAACTCATAATGGACAAATAGAAAATGGCGATGACAGAATCTAACCTTATTGACTCAATAGCGAGATTTTGAGGTTCATGTTTTAGAAAACTGATGATTGTGCAAACCACACCTGCCGTTAATAATTGAATGCAAGAATTGACATAAGAAGAGGTTTTTAAAGCATTGTATTTTAAATGCAAAGAACCAGCTACCCAAAAGAAACTACCCATGATAATGATTAAAATGCTCAATAATCGGGTTGTTTCATCGCCCGATCCTGCTCTCCCGCTTTTATTACCCAATAATAAAATCACCCCAATCAAACCCATTATCAGCCCAGTGATTATCCATTTATTTGAAAAATAAAAATGCCATTGTTTTTTATCTAAAACAACTAACCAAAATGGGGTGGTGATGATAATAGATGCCATGCTTGAGGATATAAATTGTTGTGCCCAAACAACAGCCACTACACCACCCATGAACATAAAAATGCCATAAAGCATATTCTTTTTTATATCCTCAACCGCCGGGAAAGGCTCTTTTTTCAGCCAACAAACCACCAATAATGCTAAACCTGCAATTAAAAAACGAAATGTAGAGAGTAAAAAAGGCGGAAAACTTTTTAAAGCAATCAAAACACCAAAAAAGGTAGAACCCCATATAATATATATAGCCGCAAAAGCCAAGATGATTTTGACTTGTTGAAGCCGTTGTTCGTCGGTCATTTTCCTAATTTTTTAAAAACTATGTGTCCTGCTGTTTAGCCCCCCTGCCCCCAAAGGGGGAGTCCCACTCGATAAAATGTTAAAAACGTTCATTTTTTGAACATATTTAGCATATTTCGTAGGCGTTCCCCCTTTGGGGGTTAGGGGGCTAAGTTGTTCTATTTCAATATCTTCATCTTAACAGGATCCCAATTAATCGGCTTTTTCAAATCTGCACTCAAATTGCAAGCGATAGAAGGTCCGGCTGCTCGAAGACCGAACGAAGCATCTTCAAACACGGCTTTGCCTGTACGGACGGATTCAAAAAAATAAGCGAAATGCTGTTTTCTATCGTCGTATCCTTTTTCAGCATCAAAACTCACTTCGTTATCCCTTTGCCAATCTGTTGAAAGCCCTTTGTATTTATCATCATACCATTTTTTAAATTCATCTTTTTGAGCGGCTGAAAAGCTTTCATACGCATCATAACCACCGTAACCTGGAGCTGTGGGGCGTTTAAAACGGCGCATTTTCAAGTTATTGCCATTGATTTCGATGACCCCCTCAGTACCAATCATGCGGAAATAGCTGCCACCGCCTGCACCATCTGCCAAATTTACGCGCGTGATAAACTGAAACGACGGGTGTTTATCCGTTTTGGGATAATCCATGATACCCGAAACCAAATCATAGGCATCGCGCCCATCTTTCCAATAATTCAAATCGCCCAAAGAAAATATTCGCGTGGGACCCAACGAACTTGTGGCTGTGTGCAGTACCGTGACTAAATGCACGAATAAATCGCCCGCTACGCCTGTGCCATAGTCCTTATAATTGCGCCAACGGAAAAACCGCGTGGCATCGAACGGTACTTTCGG
>JAYTON010000553.1:0-1722 GCA_043747725.1 Saprospiraceae bacterium | reverse complement strand
AAACCTGATACCAACCTGATACTATAAATATTGCAACTTATTCAAAATCAATGCTTTATGTTTTTAAAATCATCCTCCAAATATTAACAAACTCGTAATTCCTAATTAAAAATTCCTAATTGATAAATGAATAGATTAACTCAATTATTTCAAGATAAAAAAAGCAATATCCTCAATATATATTTCACCGCGGGCTATCCCAAACGCGATGATACTGAGGGGGTCATATTGGCATTAGAAAAAGCAGGTGTTGACTTGATAGAACTCGGCATGCCATACAGCGACCCTTTGGCAGATGGACCCACTATTCAAGAGAGCGGTTCAAAAGCGCTGGAGAATGGAATGACACTTTAATTACTTTTTCAACAAATTAAAAATGTGAGAGCAAAAACTCAAATTCCCTTGATTTTAATGGGCTATTACAATCAAGTGATTCAATTTGGCGATGATAAATTCTTTCAATTATGCGCTGAAAATGGCGTGGACGGTTTGATACTGCCCGATTTGCCGCTTGAAATATATGAGCGCGATTATCAAAAAAGATTAGCAGATTTGAATCTGAAAATATCTTTTCTGATTACCCCTCAAACGCCGACGGAAAGGATTCGGAAGATTGACAAACTCTCGACAGGGTTTATTTACATCGTCTCAAGTTATGCGATAACGGGCGCGAAGACAGGTATTTCTGAAGAACAAATCGCTTATTTCAAGCGGATAGAGAAGATGAAATTGCACAATCCACGCTTGATTGGCTTTGGCATTTCGGATAGAGAGACATTTAATATCGCTTGCAGCCATGCCAATGGGGCTATTATTGGCTCGGCATTTATAAAGGCTTTGGGGAAGGCTGATACTGAGGGGGGCGCTTTAGAAACAGCAACAGGGCGTTTTGTTTCTGAAATTGTATGAAAATAGAGAATTTCAATTAAAGTTTGCCCCCTAACCCCCAAGGGGGAACGCTTTGGGAATATTGAACATTTAAGTCATTATTTTCCAATTCTTCCTAAAGGTTCCCCCTTGGGGGTTAGGGGGCAAACGTCAATCGAAGCTCTTAACTTCCATTTTTAACAAGTTATTTTTAATCCAGTAATAAAACCAAACCATTAAAAAAATGAAAAAAACTATACTCATCCTTTGGGCATTTTGCCTATTCTGCACCCCCTCAGTATTTGGGCAAATTATTACCTCTTCGCAGATAGATTCCTTAGTCGAAAAAGTATTGATTACTTTCGATGTGCCGGGAATATCCGTTGCCGTAGTGAAAGACAATAAAATTGTGCATTCAAAAGGCTATGGCGTGCGATCGCTTGATACCAAACAAAGGGTGGATGAAAACACGCTTTTTGGCATTGCTTCCAATAGCAAAGCGTTCACTTCGGCGGCGTTGGGCATGTTGGTTGATGAAGGCAAAATGAAATGGGATGATAAGGTAACGGATTATATTCCCGAATTTAAAATGTATAATCCTTATGTTACTGAGGAGTTTACGATAAAAGATTTGTTGACACATAGAAGCGGCTTGGGTCTTGGGGCAGGTGATTTGATGATGTGGCCCGATGGGAGCAATTTTACGAAACAGGATATTATTCACAATTTGCGCTACCTCAAAGCGGTCTCCAGTTTCAGAACAAAATATGATTATGACAACAACCTTTATATCGTAGCGGGCGAAGTCCTTGAACGAATTTCAGGCATGAAATGGGAAGATTTTATTGAAAAACG
>JAYTON010000552.1:0-4520 GCA_043747725.1 Saprospiraceae bacterium | reverse complement strand
TTTCACATTCCGCAAGGGGGAACTTCTGAATTTGTAACGGTCAGATATATTTCCCGTAAATTCTTCTCGTCCAAAATCTAAAGTACCGGTAGCGGACTTATTGATGCAACTCACATCGGAAAAAGGGACATTGCCAGTTGCTAATCCAAAAACTGGATAAATCTGAGGTGTCCCTACGTTGTGTTCAGAAAAATCACTAAACATTTGATTTGATGCCCCTGATACGGAATGACAAGTCACGCATTTTCCTTTTTCAAAAAAAAGAATAGCGCCTCTTTTTTGAGCTGTATTCAAAGCATTTTTATTACCGATTGCATATTTATCTAATGGCGATACAGCAAAAGTGAGGAAGAATTCGAATTCTGCAACTACTTCACCGACCATAATAAAATCAATAGGTTTGTAAGCAATTTCCGGGTATATTTTTTTAAACAAGCTAACATACTCGGCATTATTATTCAAAAGAGTCAAAACTGCTGACCGTATGCCAAAGTTGGATGAATTATACTGAGGATCGATTGGCGGAACAGGCATGCCATGACCATCATCAAATACTGAGAAGTCTGGATCAGTACAACTTCTCAGATTAATTCTTGAATTATTTGATGCGTTAGCAAATATCATAGATGAAGCACTTCTTTGTGTGCTACGCGTTAAACCCGAAAAACGAGAGAAAGAGATACTATAGTTGGCTGTGCTTGTAAACCCCGCCATTTCAGGCAGTTCTGTAAAAGGGATATGGCCTTGGGCTATCAAAAGGTGTTTTATTTTTGTGACATAATTATTCGAAACACTGAAAAGATTCTCACCTTCTGGCGATGAAAATTCAAAACCTAAAGAATTATTAAATGGGTCATTTGTCAATGATTTAAAACGGCTATTCCACATGAGGCTCGGAAAGAAAGCTGTATTCATGACAGAAGGTGTTCTTCTTTGATTTCTTGGGCCTTTTCGGTGCGCACCCACAATATTGTTGTTGTCAACACCAATCGCAATGGGCTGCGAATCCCCAAAACCAAACTGAGGCGCGTGGCAACCTGAACAGCTATTGTCTTGATGCAACCCCAGTCCTTTATCGAAGAATATCAATCTTCCTAATTCAACTTTTCTGTTGTCTAATTTACGACCCAACTTAATTTCAAGTTGTTTTTGGATATCCCCTGAAAAGCCTTGATTCCTTAAAATTGCATACAACTTGTCGTCTAAAGGATCATTAGGATTATCGGAATTAGAAAATGATAAAATGGTGATAGCCAATAATAATGTAGAGGCAAATACGTAAATTGTTTTCATGATTTGATTTTTTAAATTGTTATCATATAGGTTTATAAAATTGAAGAAGGAATGTCATTCAAATTTTTATGGATGAACAACATGTGTAAAGTTGATACAAAAACTTTGAAACTCTCAAATATATGAAAAAAAGTTTGATGAAAAAAAGTTTGATGAAAAAAATGATTAAAATCAGTAAGCCAGATTATAGTAATCGAAGTGACCTTGTTTTCAATTTATAATAGCATTGAAGATGTACAAAATTTGGTAAAAAGTATACATAAGATAAAAAATGTTTTGCGTAACTAATTTTATTAATTATTTCTAATAAAAATAATTAATAAATAAAATTTTATTAGTTTTGTATTATTATATTTCAAGAATTTTATTGTTTAAATTTTACTAACAACAAAATTAATATCGGGTAAAATCATGCAATCAACAAAGAAAAATTGTCTTTGCAAAAAGGAGATAGCCCGAAAGGAAAAGCCTCCCCTACCCTTATTATTAAGTCTGTTCATTGCTATTTTACCGAAATGTCCCTTCTGTGCATTTGGTTATTCATGCGTAGTCACCATGTGCAGCGGTGCCAAATTGCATCAATACACACCCAATGCCTATGGTATTATCCCTGTTATCTTGGCATTCGTCGTTATCGTCAGCTTTTTATTCAATTATAAAGGTCGTAAAACTCAAATAGCGATGGCTTTGGCAGTGATGGGCACTTGTCTCGTCTCTCTTTCTCAATTTTTAACAGGTAGCCCCCCTCAGTATTTTATGGGTACAGGGCTTATATTTTTCAGCGTTTTCTACAACGGTAGTTTTATGCATTTTTGGCAACGCTTCATAAAGCATTCTCAAAGTAAAAGCACTTATTAATTCACCTTGTCTATTGTTTTTCAATTATTGCCTTCTTGAAGGATAGTAAAACCCATTTTTTAACTAAACTAAATCATCTATGATTCCGCAGGCTTTTCATTATGATTCACCCTCGACTCTGAGCGGCGCGATTGCACTGCTACAGAAATATGGCGATGATGCCAAAATCATGTCGGGTGGTCACAGTCTTATTCCGATGATGAAATTGAGGCTGGCGACACCAGCGCATATTATTGACATTGGCGGGATTAAAGGCTTGGAATACATCCGCGAAGAGGGTGGCTTCCTCAAAATCGGTGCTTTGACCAAAGAGGTTGCCCTCGAAGAGTCGAACCTAATTCATAAAAAATATTGCATTATCCACGATGCCACTAAAATGATTGCCGACCCAACAGTCCGTAACCTGGCAACAATCGGTGGTAATTTAGCGCATGGCGATGCAGCGAATGACCATCCGGCGGTCATGATTGCGCTCAACGCTCAAATCGTGATGATGGGTCCGAAGGGAGAACGCACCATTCCAATCGATGAATTTTTCTTAGGTTTTTTCACGACCGCATTAGAACATGACGAAATTTTAACTGAAATTCAAATTCCTCTACACGTGCCTCAAAGCGGTGGCGCTTACTTGAAAATGGAGCGCAAAGTGGGCGATTATGCGACCGCAGCAGTTGCTGTTCAGTTGGTGATGGATACTGAAGGCGTTTGCAAAGATATTGGTATCGCCTTGACAAATGTGAGTGCTGTACCTATGCGAGCCAAGCGTTCGGAAGATGCACTGAGGGGTCATAAATTGAATGATGCAGAATCTATTGCAATAGCGGCAACCATGGCGGCGCAAGATTGCGACCCTAATCCTGATTTGCGTGGTTCGATAGATTACAAACGCTCTATTGTGCAAACGCTGACTTCAAGGGCGATTAAAATTGCGCTTGAAAGGGCGAGTCGGCAGTATTCTTAGGGAATGATGAATTATAAATGATGAACGATGAATGTTTTAATTAATTGGTAATTTGTTGATAATCAGATTGAAAAAATTGAAAATTTTGTGCTTTGATTCTTGTTTGCCCCCTAACCCCCAAGGGGGAACGCTTTAGAGGTAATTGAAAAATTAAGCACTGGGTTTATTATATTTCCAATGGGTTCCCCCTCGGGGGTTAGGGGGCAAACGTTAAATTATTACACATTATCAGTTGATTATTAGATGCTGATTCGATTCTTTAAAATTAATTTAAAAAAAATATAGGCGCATAAACCCGCCATTACATAATCAAAATATGGAAAAAGTAAAAGTAACATTACACGTCAACGGTGTTGAGCAGACGGCAGAGGTAGAGCCTCGCTTGCTGTTGGTTCATTTTATCCGTGAAGATTTGACTTTGACGGGTACGCATATCGGTTGCGATACGTCAAGTTGCGGTGCTTGTACTGTTCTGTTGGATGGTCGCTCCGTGAAATCCTGTACTATTTTTACCGTTCAAGCCAATGGCAAGTCTATTTCTACCATCGAAGGCATGGCGGAAGGTGGTTTGCATCCGCTTCAAGAAGGTTTTAAAGAAGAGCATGGTTTGCAATGTGGCTTCTGTACGCCGGGCATGATTATGCGAGCGGCTGATCTTTTGGAGCGCAATCCTGACCCGACAGAAGAAGAAATTCGTTGGGGTATTTCAGGCAATTTATGCCGCTGCACAGGCTATAATAATATTGTGAAAGCCATTGAATATGCTGCCGCAAAATTGAAAGAAATGGATAGGTCGCCGTTGCCGAGTACGGCTGTGCCACAAGAAGTAGAGGCTTAATTTTTAATTGAAAATTAAGAATTGAAAATTGAAAATGCGTGTAATGATTTAATTTTCAATGATTTAAACATCATTTTCAATTCTCAACTTTCAATTTTCAATTAATAACACCCCCTCAGTATTTTAAGTAAAAACTGGCGTTTGCGCTTGTTATTTGCGGAACTGGAGTTCCGCGTTACTTTTAAACAAACAAACAATGTTCTGTAATACATCAAAAGAAATAAGTGGTTTAGGGCATAGCATGAAGCGGAAAGAAGATGCCCGCTTCACGCACGGCAAGGGTAAATATGTAGATGATATAAAATTGCCTGGTATGCTCTATATGGACATCGTCCGTAGCCCATATGCCCATGCAAAAATCTTGAAAATTGACGCAACCGAGGCATTAAAAATACCCGGCGTTTTAGCCGTTATCACGGGTCGTGATTTGGAAAAATACAACCTGCACTGGATGCCAACCTTGATGTCGGATACCCAAATGGTGTTGCCGACGGATGAAGTTATGTACTATATGCAAGAGGTTTGCGCGGTGATTGCTACCTCTCGGTATATCGCGGCTGATGGTATGGC
>JAYTON010000551.1:0-1510 GCA_043747725.1 Saprospiraceae bacterium | reverse complement strand
AACGGCGTTAAAAAGAATGCAGCAGTCGTTTTAGGTGCCAAAGAAGGGACAGGCAAACCGAAAATCGTTCTTGTTTTGAATGATTATAATTTTCCTCTTGTTATGGCAATTGATTGGAATATTAGAATGACATTGAAATCTATTCAAACATTTTAATTGTTTCCTAAATTATTCATTTTTAAATTTTTATACATAAAAATAAAAGCCAAGTGACTTTAATTAGTCATTTGGCTTTTTCTTTTATATTCCAATGCCCAATATCACTGAGAACAGCACCGCGCAGGAGAGTGCAATCGGAACGTTTTTTGCCATATTAAAATTTATAATTTGTTAGATTTATTTAAAATTGAAAAAAATGTTTTTAATAATGAAGAAAATAATTGTTCTCTTATCTATCCTTTCAATCATCGGCAGTTGTACGCAAAATGATGATACTCAACGCCTTCAAGCGCGTGAAGACATCAAAAAAGCCAAGGATTTATTGACTCAAGCCGAAACTCAAGCACGAGCAGGTGATAGCAATCTCAAAAAATATGAAGATGCGAGCGTTTTATTAACGGCGGCTTTGGAAAAAAATGACCGCGCTGCTGATGCGTATGCGCTGCGTGGTTGGGCACGTTTTAAAACGAAACAAACGGATGAAGCCTTGAAAGATTACAACAAATCGCTTGAAATTGACCCCAATACAGTGCCTGCGCTCAATGGTCGGGCAGCTTTGTATGAATCTCAAAATAAATATGAAGAAGCATTGGCGGATTATTCAAAAGCTACTCAAATACTCGGACTTGACCCTGCGCCCTTGAACAATCGGGGTATTTTGAAGCGTAAAATGGGTAAACCGCAAGATGCCATTGAGGATTTTACGAAAGCAATTGATTTAAATGGTCAAGAGCCGCTGTTTTATTTCAATCGCGCCAACAGTCATATTGATTTGAAAAAATATGAACAGGCGAAAGCGGATTATGAAAAAGCCATCAGTTTAAATAAGCAATATGCGCCTGCTTATGCAGGCAGGGCGAATGTTTATTATCAACTTGGAAAATATAAAGAGGCGGTTGTGGACTATAATACCGTCCTCAATTTGCAGCCTACAAATTCGGATGCTTGGCGCAATCGGGGTTATAATAAATACAAATTGGGTCAAAATGATGATGCTTTGGAGGATTTGACGAAGGCTTTGACGATACAATCAGGCGATAAATTGGCTTATCAATTTCGCTCGGAAGTGTTCGTCAAAATGAATAAAACCATGGAGGCACAAGCGGATTTGCAAAGAGTGAATCATGTGGTGCAATGAAGAATGGATAACACCCCTCAGTATTATTCCATAAAACGCTGTTATTGAAGTAATTATAAATTATTGACAACCTATACTTTATTCAACATGAGTCATCCCGAATTTTCTAACAAGGAATGTTCGGGATTTTTCATATAATTTATTGGGTAAAAAAAACGACCTCCCTTAATTTTGTGATACACCAAGATACAACAAAATAAAAAGGAGGTCATG
>JAYTON010000550.1:0-7354 GCA_043747725.1 Saprospiraceae bacterium | reverse complement strand
ACCGTTGTACCATCCGATTTGCCGAAATAAGCACTAATATCAGGGAAAACGTAGAACGCACCTTCAGGAGTCGGTACTTTGAAGCCTTCGATTTCGCTTAATAAACTGATAACAAGGTCGCGGCGGCGAAGGAATTCATCGCGCATTTCGTAAGTCGGTTCAAGGCTTGAATTGAGGGCAACCACCGCTGCTTTTTGGCTAAACGAATTCGCGCCGCTGGTGCATTGACCTTGAATGGTATTGCAAGCGTCCGTAATCCATTTCGGTGCGCCGATATAGCCCAAACGCCAGCCCGTCATAGCAAAACCTTTCGCAAAACCATTGACGGTAATCGTGCGGTCTTTCACAATATCGAAAGAGCCAATGCTCGTATGACCCGCCGTTGTGTAGTTGATATATTCGTAGATTTCGTCTGAAACAATGTAAATATCGTCGTGTTGAGCAATCACCTCAGCAATTTCACGCAATTCTGATTTCGTAAAAACCGCGCCCGTCGGGTTGCAAGGTGAACTGAAAAGCACCATTTTAGTGCGGTCGGTAATCGCCTCAGCTACTTGTTCAGCCGTTACTTTATAGGCCTGCTCGACACCTGCGGATACATAAACCGGTTTTGCACCCGTCATTTTGATAATTTCAGCATAACTCACCCAATATGGTGCGAAAATAATGCACTCATCACCTTCCTCCAGCAACGAAAACGCCACGTTATAAATGCTTTGCTTTGCACCGTTCGACACTGAAATTTGATTCGGCGCATAATCCAAATTATTATCGCGCTTGAATTTTTTAGAAATCGCATCCAACAAATCGGGGATACCCGCCACTGGCGTATATTTCGTGAACCCCTCAGTCAGCGCCTTGATAGCAGCCAATTTGATATGCTCGGGCGTATCAAAATCGGGCTCGCCGAGGCTAAGGCTGATCACATCATGACCTTGTGCTTTGAGGTTGCGCGCCATTTGAGCCATTTTGAGCGTTTCACTCTCCGACATATTACGCACCATCGAACTTAAACGGGACTTTGTTTCAACTGACATTTTCTTGATTTTTTCTTGTTAAAATAAAAAAATAATGTTCAACCTTATAATTGGTATAAAAAAGTCAGCAAAAATAAGTCAATTTTTGAATTCCATTTCATAAAACAGCACCCCCTCAGTATTTTTAGTGAAAAATTAATAATGAAAAGTGAAAAGTTGCCATGTGTCCGCACTTTTCATTTTTCACTATTTAATATTGACCATTTCCTTATTTTTACGTTTAGTACATGAACGTTCCTGTTTTCAAGGAAAACAAATTGAAAATCATTGTTTAACAAATTAAATTTTATTGAAATGAAAAAACTCATGGCTCTTTTATTAATGCCTTGTGCAGTTGCATTGACAATGGCATTTACTATGCAATTCAGCAGCAATGCCATTCAAAAATCACCTAATCACTCACTTACTCAATCGCCTATTCCAGAATTACCCATTACCCATTACTCATTACCAATGGGGTACAAGGTGGGCGATAAAGCCGAAGATTTCAAGCTGCCGGGCGTTGACGGATTGCAATATTCGCTGTCAACTTTTAAAGAAGTGGAAGGCTATGTCATCATTTTCACGTGCAATACTTGTCCAATTGCCAAAAAATATGAGCAACGGATTATGGCTTTGCAAAATGGTTATTTCCGTCAAGGTTTTCCTGTCATCGCCATTAACTCTAATAATCCTTTGGCGGTGCCGGGAGATAGCTTTGAGGAAATGAAAAAAAGGTCGAAAGAGAAGAAATATCCTTTCGTTTATTTGGCGGATGCAGATGCTAAAGTGTGCAATAAATTCGGTGCTTCCAACACGCCGCACGTGTACCTACTCGATAAAAACCGCATCGTCAAATATATTGGTGCTATTGATGACAATGCTGACGATGCAGCTGCTGTCAAAAATAGATACCTTGAAAATGCGATTATGGCAGTCAAATCAGGTAAAAATCCTGAGCCGAACATGACCAAAGCCTTTGGTTGCAGTATTAAAAAGAGAGGTATGGAACCTTGATTTTTTTAACACATTCTTTTTTTAACACAATAGGTCAGATAGGACACATAGGTTTTTTAGTTCCTTTCAGGATGACAAAGAAACTATGTGTCCTATCTGACCACCTATTGTGTTAAAAAAAGAATGTGTCAAAACCCAACCTTTTCAAGCCGCAAAGCCGTCTTTCCTATCGTAATATTGACAAAACCTGAGTTGTAATTTGAAGCCCGAGTTGACTGAAAAAGAAATCGTTGAGGGATGTGCGCGCAATGAGCGTTCGTTTCAGGAAATACTGTATCGTTGCCATTTTGGTGTGATGATGCAGATGTGTATGCGTTATACCGACGGCGATAAAGAGCAGGCTTATGAGATGCTAAACGATGGTTTTTTAAGGGTTTTTAAGAAAATTCACACATTTGAGTTCAAAGGTTCGTTGGAAGGGTGGATTCGGCGGCTCATTTTTCACGCTATTTCTGACTATTTTAAAGCAAATCGCTCTTATGTCGAAAATGTGATTTTAGAGGATTATGATTCTACCGTTGGTAGTGCTGAACGAAGCCTCAGTCCCCTATATTTTGAAGATTTATTGAAATTAGTGAATCAATTGCCACCTGCCACGCGAGAAGTTTTCAGATTGTACGCCATAGAAGGCTATACCCATCCAGAGATTGCAGAACAGCAAAATATCAGCGTGGGGACATCCAAATGGCATCTTTCTACGGCGAGAGAAAAGTTAAAAACAATGATTGATGAAAGTTCTAATTTACGACTAATTATTTGATTGACAATAGTTTATACATAAGATGGAAAATAATTTTGATAAAGAAATAGAAGACTTAGGCTGGGAAAAAATGCAGGCTTTACTCGATAAAGAAAAACCTGTCATCGGTATAATACCCCCTCAGTATGAAAGCCAAAAATCGGTGAGAAATGGCTCATTGCTCAAGCATTGGGCTTTGGTGACTTTGCTATTTTTAAGCTTGGCAGTGTGTGGCGTTTGGTTTTATCATTCTCTTAAAAATAAGCCTCTGATTCAAGAATCTGTTGCGATGGAAAATACTACTGCGGCTGAAAAAAAAGCTCCAAATTTGACTCAAAATAACCCAATTGTCATTGCGAGCGGAGCGAGGCAAGAGAGGAAAAATAATGATTTAACCAAATGGTTAAATTCTAAAAACCGTAATTTAGAGAAACAACACAGGCTTAATAATTCAGTTCATGAAAAAGAAAATAAACTACAAAATATTGATAATCAATTAATTGTAAAAAATAATAACCCCATTTCGATAACTCAAAATTTAGATTTTGGTAAAGAAATTACAGTCAATTTAAATGATAACAAAGAGCCAATTAGAGATAAAAAATTGACCAACGAGTCAAACGCTTTAAATGCGGTCAAAACAGAAGATAAAACTCGGAATCATGATGAGAATTTTCTTGAAAAATATGTTGCTGAAAATGCTGAAAAAATAGGGGATAGGCAATTTTTCGAAGCTATCAATCCCCTTGTCTTAGAAGCATCAATAGATAGCGTAGCGAGTATTTCTGAAAGGTATCCTATCATCATTTTAAAGGAAAATGCTCATAAAATGCTTCAAAAATGGCAATTTGGCCTTACTTTAGGCATTCATACTGAGGGGGTACAACATTTTGATGGCTACCAATTAGGCTTGATTATGGGTAAAAATTTGAATCGAAAATGGGCATTTTCAACGGGCATAAATTATAGAAAAGCAACTGCTCTAAGCCGTGCAAATAGTTCACTTTTAGCCGCTACAGCTGATAAATCTAATATAGGTGTATCGACGCCTTCGGCGAGTTTTAACCTATCAAAAGTAGTGGAAGTAAGGCTTAAAAACATGCAATATGTGGAATTGCCTATAGTTTTTGACCGTTTGGTTAATAAACGGATATCTATTTCATCGGGGCTGAAACTGTCTTATTTGGTATCTCAAAATTGGCGGACGATTGATACCACTAGTGCCCATATCTACGTCATCTCCTACGGGAATCAATCGAACACCAGCCAAGCCTATTCGCTAAACGACAAGAGCTTTTTGAGTAATTTGACGACTAACTCTTTAGATTTTGCTGTTTTAGGAGGTATTAATTACCGTATTTCTCGCCATTTTGATGCGTCAGTCAGATATGATTTTGGCTTAAAAAACATACTCAAGAAAAATAATGCATCGGTTTATAATCGGTATTTGGGATTGAATGTGAATTATTATTTTAAGTGATTTCAACCAATTATTCATTAATTACCCACCTTCATTTCAATTTTAAAATGTTCCCAACGAACGCGCTTCGTCAAGCCGAAGTTTTCAAGTCGGTTGTGATAAAAGTACAACACGCTGAAATCATCGCTCTCAATATTGCCGTTCTTGTTGAAAGTCAATGGTTTACGTATGTGATAAATGCCTAAATTTTTCATCCCATCTTCCACCAACTCTTTTGGAGTCAATAAAACTGCCTCTGAAAGTTTGAGCCTATCCTTATCTGCTAACTCAAAAAGGGCATTTTGCACGGCTTCTACGGCTGCCCTAAATTGCTCTATTGGGAACACATAATCATCAGGCGGTAAGCGCAACAGGGCATATAAATCCAAATTTTCATTGTTTTCAAGCAGCATATTAAACGCCGTGAAAGCGACAACATGACTACTGAGGACAATATTCTCTCGATGAAAACGGTCAACGATTTTATCAGCGAGCATTTTAGTGTATTCTGCTTCGCGTTGAAGGTCTTCGTTGACGATGGGTTTATCATCAATTTCAGTCGTAAAATAATCATTTATATGCGCCAGATTGCCATGTTTATCGTAGCTAACCCCCTCAGTATCGACGAAATTTCCAAGCACATCCATCGGTTTTCCAAACGATAAAATGATATCTGATTTTTGAGAAAAAAATTGCCACACGAATTTGAACCATTCACGAAAGCTATTGCCTTCGGATTTTCCTTTCAAATAGCGCTCTTTTCCAACGATTTGGAGGTGTTGATGTATTAAAAACGGTGCTTCGAGGACAAAATGGTAACTGACGGTCAAAGGCACGATGAATATTTTTTGTGCTTCGGGCTTTTGACACAAGGCTCGTTGAGCTTCAATGACAGTGCCCATTAGCCCCATTTTCAGCTTGGTTTCTATCTTACCTGAGCGCGAGCGCGTGCCGCCCGGAAAGAAAAGGCTGTTCGTACCGCGCTGAATGGATAGGCTCGACATAGATTTGAGCGTTTCGAGATAGATGTCATTTTTTTTACGCCTATCTACACGATATGCACCCAATCTATTCATAAAAAAGGCTGCCAAACCCGAATTATAGAGATTTAAGCCCGCGCCGTAGGAAAATGAAGGTAATCCCATGATTTCATCCATCGTATAACCGATTAAAATAGAATCAAGATTGCTAAAATGGGTTGGCACGACAACCACAATTCCCTTGGTAAATAATTTTTGGATGGTTTCAATTTCACCATAAACTTGAAGTCGCTCGTGCATATGGTAGCGCGAGCCGAACATGCGCCACCACTTCTCCGCCGCCGCATTGAGTAAACGATTGAAAAAAGCGGACAAAAAACTGCGGGCAAATCCAAAAGTCGGAATACTAAAAGTGCCGACAATCTCTTCAGAATATCGATGCACTATTTTTTCAAGCAGTTCTCGATGGCTTTCTACAGTCTTTTTTTTATTTTTAGTATCTTCCGTTTTCAGCAATGCGCTTCTGATTTTATTCCAAAAAGACATATCATTCGGCGGATCCACCTTCCAAGGGGATTCGTTGATGCGGATGCGCTCTTGATAAATGGTTTGGGCAATGAGGTCATAGAGTTTGGGATGTTGTTTCATGAGTCGTTGAGTCGTGAAGGCATCAATTTCTGCAATAAAACGTTTTCTATCTTGACTCAATTTGTAGATGGGCCATTGATCCAAACGCTCAATGACTGAGGGGTATGGCTTTACAGGTTTTTTGAGCAGGTGTTTAATAACTCTATGAGCAAGTGTCATAATTTAATATGTAAAGTATTAATTATCAATTATTTAAGTTATTTAAGGAAAACTTTATTGGCTTCTTCTATAAAATCCAGTATTTCAATTTTACCTCTTTTTTTCTCAGCCGATGTAATGAATTGCGGTGGTATTTCGTTCCAATGTTCTAAAATAGCTGTTTGAATATTGAGTATATTTTTTTTCAAATCCTTTGACAACAGCCTATCTGTTTTGGTATAAACGATGACAAAAGGGATACGGTTTTCGCCGAGCCAATTCAGAAATTCGATGTCAATTTTTTGCGGCGGAATCATAGAATCTATCAAAACGAAGACATATTGAAGTTTTTTTCGATTTTTTAGGTAATAATGTATCATTTTTTCCCATTCTTCTCGTTTTGACCTTGAGATACGCGCGTAACCATAGCCAGGCAAATCAACCATATGCCAAGTATCGTTGATGATAAAATAATTCATCAATTGGGTTTTGCCGGGAGTAGATGAGACCTTCGCCAAGTCTTTTTGATTGGTGAGCATATTTATCAACGAAGATTTGCCGACATTGGAGCGACCAACAAAAGCATATTCTGGTTTGTTATCAGTGGGGCATTTATCTTCTTTAAGAAAGCTGCCTATAAATTTGGCTGTTATGATATCACTCATTATTTTTTCTGCAAAAGTAAAATTTATTTCCGCAACGAGTTAAAATTGCATTAAAACGATAACTTTGCCGCGTAAAAAATCATAAAATTTTAGAAAATATCGTTCATAAAATTCAATTAAGAATCATTTATTATCAAAAAACTCAAAAGTATGAGAAGAATAATCGTCCTCGCCGTCTGTTTTACATTGGCTCAGCTTAGCCTTCGGGCGCAAACTGTCAAGTTCGGAATTAAGTTCGGTATCAGTACGCCTGATATTAAGCCCGCTGATGTCAATCCTCTAACATCTGATTCAATTTTACTTAAAGTGTCAGATGCTGGTTATGGTTTTCATGTAGGTGGCTGGGTGAGATTGAGAGCTGGCAACTTTATGTTTCAGCCGGAAGTATTATTTAATTCCAGTAAAGTAACTTATACTGTGAAAGCCCTCAAAGGCTCAGCTATTGTGGATTCCTTGAAAAAAGAAACCTTCAATAATTTAGATTTACCTTTGATGTTGGGCGTCAAATTGAGTGGTTTGCGCCTCAATGCAGGTCCTGTGGGTCATTTACACTTGAGCAGTTCATCAGAATTGAGTGAAATCAAATCTTACAGCGAAAAATTTAATAGCCTCACTTGGGGTTATCAAGCAGGTATCGGCGCTGACTTTGGCAAGATAGCGATTGATATTCGCTACGAAGGCAACTTCAATAA
>JAYTON010000549.1:0-15697 GCA_043747725.1 Saprospiraceae bacterium | reverse complement strand
TTATCTGCAAGAGAGTTTTGTAGAATAAATTTACTCGGATCACTTAAAATAGTACCAGCAGATGATACTTCAATATTGGTAGGGCAGTTGATAATAGGGGGTGTTTTATCATCACAAAGAGTAATGGTAATAGGAATATAGGATTGACTGCACGCGCCCGCTTTGTCGCATACGATGACGCATAATGCATCATTTTCAAAATTGGGAAAAATGGTTTTATACGTAATACAGACATTCCCATTTTCTACTTTTATAGTAGCAATGCCTTTTGGATTATCGCAAAAAGAAGCCATGTGGAAGTCATTGGCATCCGCATCATTTATCAAAAAACATTGAATAATAGTTGAATCTGCAGGCACCGTAATAGGATTAACAACCAATACAGGCGCATCATTGATAGCGATTACATTGATAGGCATTTTTACCGTATCGCACAAGCCGCCTCTATCGCAAACCAATAAGCAAATAGTATCTAAACCATTAAAATCCTTATACGGTGTGTATTCAATGCACAACTGATTGTTATTGATTGAAGGATTAATTAAGCCTTTTGGCAAATTGCACAAGCGGATATTGAAGACATCACCTAAGTCATTGTCGTTGATGATGCCGCAGAAAGTAATGGGCGTATCTTCCATGACTATGGGTGCTGTAATGATTATTTTTGGCGCATGATTGACATGTTTTACTGTTATAATAATGGTAGCAGTAGCACAGGCGCCACTAGAATCGCATACTTGATAATGCACGCTATCAATACCATTAAAATTAGGTCTGGGTGTATAAATATAAGTACCATTAGGCGACATTTGAATAGTGCCATTGGCTGGATTATCTATTAAAACAAAACTATTTGGATTTAAATTACCATCAACATCTTTGGCATTCGTTCCTACATAACCATTGTAAGATGAGTCCTCATTGACTGAGGGGGTGGCATTTGAAAGAGTCGGCGCATCGTTCACAGGATTGACGGTAAAAATAATGGTCGCCTGAGTGCATAAACCGCTAAAATCACAGACTTGATAATGCACGCTGTCCACGCCATTAAAATTAGGTTTGGGCGTATAAGTATATGTGCCATTAGGGCTCATCGTCATCGTCCCATTTTTAGGATTATCTGTTAAAATAAAGCTATTTGGATTCAAATTCCCATCAATATCAAACGAATTGGGCAATACACTCCCTGTCAACGGCACATCCTCTTGTACTGAGGGGGTAGCATTTGAGAGGGTAGGGGCATCATTGACAGGATTGACATTGATGATGATAGTCGCCGATGTACAGGCTTTCGTTGAATCGCACACCCTATAATGTACGCTATCAATGCCATTGAAATTGGGCTTGGGTGTATAAATATATTTGCCATTAGGCTGCATTATAATCGTTCCATTTTGAGGATTATCAATGACTGCAAAACTATTTGGATCCAAATTATCATCAACATCCTTAGCATTGAGTGCTACACTTCCAGTCAATACAGCATCCTCATTGACTGAGGGGGTAGCATTTGAAAGGGTCGGGGCATCATTGACTGAACTAATACTGAAAACAATGGAGGCTGTTGTACAAACTCCCACCATATCGCAGACTTGGTAGCGCACACTGTCTTGCCCTGAAAAATTAAGATTAGGCTTATAAGTAAAAGTACCGTTTGGGTTCATAATAATAGTACCATGAAGTGGACTATTCAAAACGGCAAAGCTATTCGGGTTTAAATTGCCATCAATATCACTGGCATTGGGTAATACACTTGCTGTAAAAGGCACATCTTCATCTGATGCAAAAGTGGCATTGAGAAGGGCAGGGGCATCGTTGACAGGTAAAATGGTGAAAATAATAGTCGCTGAAGAACAAGCACCACTCAAATCACAGACTCTATAATGTACACTATCCACACCATTAAAATTAGGCTTTGGAGTATAAACATAAGTTCCATTGGTATTCATCGAAATTGTGCCATGAAGTGGACTATCCGTTACCCCAAAACTATTCGGATTTAAATTGCCATCTACGTCAAAAGCATTTAATAAAACACTGGCTGTCAAAGGTAAATCTTCTTGCAATGTAGGTGTCGAATTGGTTAAATTCGGTGCATCATTGACTGGCGATATATTAAAGATTAAAGTGGATGTCGTGCATAAATTGGTTGAATCGCAGACTTTATAATGCACACTGTCCACACCCGTAAAATTGGGTTTAGGCGTATAAACAAATGTACCGTTTGGATTCATGATAATAGTGCCATTTTTAGGTGAATCCGTCACCCCAAAACTATTGGGATTTAAATTACCATCTGCATCGGCTGCATTGGGGGCAACATTGCCTGTTACGGGCGTATCTTCTTGACCCGATGGCGACATATTGCTGAGTGTTGGCGCATCATTGACGGCATTGATTGTTAAAATTATCGTCGCAGAGGCACATACTCCCGCCAAATCGCACACCCCATAGTGAACACTATCTTTACCATTAAAATTAGGATTGGGCGTATAAGTGTAAGTGCCATTGGGATTCATAATAATGGTGCCATTGATGGGATTATCCAAAACAACAAAGCTATTTGGATTCAAATTGCCATCTACATCATTCGCATTCGCTACTACACTGGCAGTCAAGGGTGTATCTTCCTGCAAAGAAGGGGTGGCATTGGTGAGCGTTGGCGCATCATTGATGGGCAATACAGTAAAAATCAAAGTAGCGGTATCACACGCCCCGCTCAAGTCACAGACTTTAAAATGCACACTGTCAATACCGTTAAAATTGAGTTTAGGTGTGTAGGTATAAGCACCATTGGGGTTCATCGTGATAGTGCCATGCAGCGGTGTATCCGTCAAAGCAAAACTATTATTATCTAAATTCGGATCAACATCGCTGGCATTCGGTGCCACGTTGCCAGATAGCGGAATATCCTCTTGTACTGAGGGGGTGGCATTGGTTAAGACAGGCGGATCATTGACAGGATTGACTGTAAAAATCATCGTGGCTGTGGTGCAAGCCCCTGTTAAATCACAGGCTTTATAATGCACACTATCAATGCCGTTAAAATTAGGTTTGGGTGTATAAGTAAATGTCCCATTAGGATTCATAACGATAGTACCATTTTTGGGGCTATCCGTTACACCAAAACCATTGGGATTTAAATTATTATCCGCATCAGAAGCATTGGAAGCGACACTGCCTGTCAAGGGAATATCCTCTTGTACTGAGGGGGTGGCATTCGTTAAAGTAGGGGGTTGATTGGGTTCAATAGAGACGGTAAAAATAATAGTTGCCGTAGCACAAAGTCCGCCTAAATCACAAACCCTAAAATGCACACTATCCACGCCACTAAAATTTGCAGTAGGGGTATAGGTGTATGACCCATTTGGATTCATATTAATGCTACCATGCAAGGGGTTGTTCACCACACTAAAACCATTAGGATTCAAATTACCATCAATATCACTAGCATTAGATACAACACTGCCTGAAAAAACCGAATTCCCAATGACATTCTGCGTGCTGTTAGTGGCTTTTGGCGCATTATTCGGTCCAATAGTTTTAGTTGCAATATCAGTACAGCCATTGCTATTGGTAACTGTAACGGTGTAAGTGCCTACAACATTGACAGATATTGCAGCCGTTTTATCGCCTTTACTCCAAGCATAAGTAGAGCCGCCTGAAGCGGTTAAAGTAGCAAAACCACCTGAATTGACATTCCCTTCGCCTGCTGTAGTGATGATGGCTGTTGGTTTCGGGTTGACAGTAACCGTTTTAGTAGCAGTAGAAATACACCCTGCTGCGTCTGTGATGGTGACTGTATATGTTCCTGCTATACTTTTTGTGATTGAAGCGGTTTTTTCACCTGTATTCCAATTATAAATAGTGCCATTTGTAGCAGTTAATACGACACTGTCCCCAATACACAAAACTGTTGAACCTGACACATTGATATTACCAATGCCGGTAGGGAACTTAAAAATGATGGTATTCGATTCAACTCTACAACTGGGCGTCGTTATTTTACCGACTTCAGCGACTAATAATTTAAATTTTCTACCATTAAAAGTTGAATCAGAAAGAAATGCATAAATAAGAGAGGTTGCCCCTGAAATATTGCGCCACGTACTACCATTATCTAAGCTTTCTTGCCACTGATATACGGGCACTCTTAGATATCCTGTAGTAACATCTGATTTTAAAGTTACTATTTTTCCTTTACAAACGCTCCCTTCGCCAGTAGTCGCATCAAATGAACCGCCCAACATGACCGAATTCACAGGCGGACCACAATAAGCAAACTGAATATCGTCAATCGCTAAATCATTCCCATTCAATCCGCCTTTAGTATTATTTCTCAAAACGACATAAAGATTGGGATTGAGGGGGGTATAAAAAGTAAAACCATATTGAATCCAATCCCCGTAGGGTACATCGGATGTGCCTTTGATAGCCAAAAGGGAATCCGTAGCCACATCCCTAATTTCTAAGGTCACGTTGGGTTTCTCAGGTTTATTAGAAATGCTTTTAATCCAAACTGAAAACTGGTATTTTAAATTTGAACACAAGCCGCTGACGGGCAATCTAAAACATTCTTTAGGTGTATTGTCTGCATTGACCACCATTAATCGACCCATTGCGCCATTTCCACTGTGGTCGCTGGTATTAGCTGCCCAACCACCGGCTTCTGTTGCATTATTTGCCACGGCGTATTGACCATCAATTATAATTCCTGATGGTGAATACACATGTGTAGTAGTGGCTCCTGCAACAGCATTCGCTAAATTAGTCCTACTGCCTACGCCAAAAGTAATATTATAGGAATCAGGCGATAAAACACCTGTACACAAGCCCGTTTCACAGTTGCTATGATATGAAATTGATTGGCTATTAGAGCCTGTGCAACCATTAGAAGTAACTGTCACCGTATAAGTCCCAGCTTGTTTTTTCATAATTGAAGCGGTCGTCTCGCCTGTACTCCATCTATATCTGATACCAGTGGCTGCAGTGATGGTGATACTATCGCCTGTACATAAAGTAGAAGGCACATTCGTATTGATAATAGGTTTGTAAGAAGAACAGGCTGATACTATAATGGATACACTACAATTATTAGTGGCATTGGGAGAAGAAACAGTCAAATTGTAAGTGCCAACGGGGCTTAAACCATTGAAACTAATCGGGATTTGAATACTTGTTTGAGTAGCTGAAAGCGTTGTACTGGCAATGCCTCCTGAAAAACCGTTGGAATTAGAAACAACAATGCTGCTCACGCCACTGACTACATTACTGATTTTTAAAGTGATAGAACCTGTTTGAGTAAAACCACTTGAATAGAAAGCGCCTGTGATAGTGGGCGCGCTACAATCAAATGTAAAACTCGTTAAAGCGCCCCTTTCTGCAAGGGAGTTTAAAGATAAATGGCTTTTATCAAATGAATTATTAGCAAAAATCGAGGTAATTGACAGTAAAAAGAAACAAATTAATATGTTGTTTTTAAGTTTACCCCCCTTTAGTATTTTACCCAAAAAAGGGAAAAAATAGTGTGTAATAGTTAAACGCATTTTATATTTTATCTGTTTTAAACCCCAACTCAAGGGTGTAGTTTTTTAGTGAATATTAAAACCTTAGCATAGGGTATATGAACGGTTGCAAGTAAAACCAAAACCAAAATATATATTTTATTATTTCAAATATTATACCAATATTAAAAAAATATTCATATTATAATACTTTCAATCGCGCCATCAATTCACTTTTATTCGCGCGACTGATGGGTATAACTGTTTTTTCAATCACCAGAGAGTTTTCTTCGATATCTTTGATTTTATCCAAATTGATGATGAAAGATCGGTGTATTTTCAAAAAACGAGAATCATTGAGTTTTTCATCTATGCTTTTTAATGTGCCGTGAATGATGTATTGAGTTTTTATCGTTTTCACGCGCACATAGTCGCCTACGTTTTCGAAGAATTGAATATCATCGCAAGGGACTCGGATAAAGCGTCCGTCTTCTCGCACATAAATATCATTGGTTTGGGTCTTATAAATTTGACGTTTCTTAACTGTTTCTAAGGCTTTTGTTACGGCTTGTTCAAATCGCTGGGCAGTGATTGGTTTTTTAATAAAGTCAATCGCCTGAAATTCAAAAGCATCGAAAGCATATTCTGTTTTCGAGGTTGTAAAAATGACCATTGGTAGTGCAATAAGCTGATTGAGCAATTCAATGCCGCTCAATTCAGGCATTTCAATATCCAAAAACAGCAAATCAACGGTTTCTTTTTCCAAATAAACTAAGGCATCATTGCCATTATCAAATGTGCCGAGTAGCTGGAGGTGCTCATTTTTTTCACATAACCTTTCAATGGATTTGCGTGCCATAAGGTCATCATCAACGATTAGACATTTGAGTATCATTTATTTATAGTTTTCTCTCTTTCTTTTAATTTTGATTTAAAAAGGAAGATATTTTTTCAAAATCGGCTTTTACAATTTCAATAGCTTCGGGTAAAATAGCATCAAGTTGTTTGAGGAGTGCATTAAGTTTTAAATTTTCGGGCTCATTTTTAGCCAATGTTTCAATGTCGAAAATAAGTTTTTCAAAATCGGTCAAGCCAACCATACTGAAAGTGGGCTTCACTTTATGAGCAAATCGACCGAGCATTTCCCAATCCGATGCCGCCCAATACTCTTTAAATTTGGACAAATCAGGAACAATGACTTTTAAAAAAGTTTTAAACATTTCACATGTATAACTATAATCATCGCCATACAAGGAGGCAATCATAACGGTATCTAAGCGCGGATTAAAAGTAAAATCTGTTGTCAATGTCACTACGAGTGGAGCGCGGCAGAAGGGGTCATTGTGAAAGTTTTCAGTGAGAAAAGGTTGTTGCGTTGTATCAGGAGTACTTAAAAATAATGATAATTTTTCAAGTAATTGTGTAGGATTAAAAGGTTTTGAGACATAATCATTCATGCCTATTGTGAAAGCTTTATCTTTTTCAGTCAACATAGCCGATGCTGTCAGCGCAATAATGGGCGTTCGTTGATTGATATTTGCCTTATTACGAATGTTGATAGTGGCTTCATAGCCATCCATTTCTGGCATTTGAATATCCATCAAAATCAAATCGAAGAGCTCCTGTTGAACCATTTCTACACCTTCGCGTCCATTGTGAGCCATTTTAAAATCAATTTTCCATTTTTCAAATAGTGTACTGATATAGCGGCGGTTCATATAATTATCTTCTACAATCAGCACCTTTTTATGTGCTATATCAAAATCCGGTCTTTCAATCAAAGGTTGTTCTTGACATTGGGCTTTCTTACCCGAATCTTTGTACGGTATTTTGAATGTGAAAATAGTCCCTTTATTAAGTACGCTTTTCACTGATATTGAACCATTTTGTAGCTCCACTAACTGCTTGACGATTGTCAAACCCAAGCCTGTGCCACCAAACTTTCGCTTGATATCGCCATCCACTTGTCGGAAAGATTGGAATATCAACCCCAGTTTATCTTTCGAAATGCCGATGCCTGAATCTGATACTTTAAACTCTAACCATAAAGCATCTTTTTGACGTTTTTGGATTTTTACCGAAACGGTTATAGTGCCTTTAGGAGTAAACTTTTCAGCATTGCCTATTAGATTGCTGAGTATTTGATTTAAAAGTAAATCATCGCCTATCACTAAATTCTCTAAATGTGGGTCAATATTGACAGAAATACTGAGGGGTCGCTCTTCAAGCCTGAGTTGCGCCGATTTGACTAATGAGCGCACCAACCCTATCAAATCAAATGCTTTTTGTTGTACTTCAACCTTACCTGCCCGCACTTTTGAAAGGTCTAAAACATCCGAAATCAAGGCTTGCAACATCTCCGCCGAGTTTTTGAGAATTGATAAAAACTCTTTTTGCTGCTCGGTTGGTTGAGTATCGTACAACAAATGCGACATGCCGATTATGGCATTCAAGGGCGTCCGTATTTCATGGCTCATATTTGCCAAAAACTGTTTCTCTGCTTCTTGTGCTGCCTCGGCTCTCTTGCGGGCTTCTTCAAGAGCTATCTGCATTTTTTTGGAATAGGTAATATCGTAATGAATGCCTATTGAACCAATAACCCGACCATCCAAGTCAAAGATAGGCGCGCCCGAAATCAAAGTCCATATTCGTTCGCCACCTTTTACTATCATTTGGCATTCGTAAACGCTGGCTTTACCATTTACCCTATCAATGGCTTGCTGTTCCAAAATAAATTGCTGCTCTTTCGGTAGAAAAACAGAAGCAGCATATTTGCCCAATAGTTCATGTTGTTTATATCCTACCATTTCACAAAAACGGGGGTAGGCTTTCACAATGACCCCCTCAGTATCTACCTCCATCAAACCCAATTCCATGTTCTCAATAATGCCCCTATATTTTTCTTCACTGCTTCGTAACGCTTCATGCGAGCGGCGTTCTGCCGTCACATCTTTATATTGCCATAAATGCCCTCTATACTTATTATCAATAATGATAGGAATGTAATCTCGTTCAAGGATACGACCATCTTTGAGCCACCACTCTTCGCCAATAACAGGTTGCTTTAAATTTAAAATATCTTGAACACGCCTAAAAAAAAGGGGCGCACTTTCAATTAAAGGATATACTCTTTTAGCTATCCAGCTTCTTTTTATACCAATGAGTGATTCGGGTGTCCTATCCAAATTAAATAAATCACAGAAAACTTGATTGGTCAACACTATATTGTAATGCTCATCTTGCACCAAAACGCCTGTGTGCAGGTTGCTAATTAAGGCGGTAAAACGGCTTTGATTGATTTCTAAATCTTGTGTGCGTTCTGATATTTTAATTTCGAGCACCTCATTGAGTGTACGCAATTCAGTGTTAGCATTAAACAATTCCATTGCTTTTTGCTCCAAAATAACTTCGGCTTGCTTTCGCGCTTGTCGCTCCCGTTCAATGCGGCGTTTGAGTATGTCGATTTCGTTCATATCGTTATCAAAAATCGAACGGTAGTTCCTTTAGTATTCAAAAAAGATTTTTCAATTGTTGCTTTTTTTCCATAATATTCAAGCGAAGATTGTATCAACCCTTGGGCGAAGTCTGCGATTTTATAATTGAAAGTGTATATCATTTCTAATTGATTCTGTTGCAATCGGCGGGTCTTGAAGCGCGGCAATGCGACATCAGGATAAAAATTTTGGACTTCAACATGGGTATAGCGATCAATGGATTCAAAAAATTGAAACGCATTGTCGAGTCGCTCTATAAAATGAGGATAGGATTTTAGCAAAACACTGAAAAAATGTTTGCCATACATATACAAAAGCTCATCCATGGGGATGTTTGTATTATGGCTGAGATGTCGCATTAATTTCACTAATTCGGCAAAAGGATATGTGCCGATAGAAGTATAAGCGCCGTTGGAAGGTACTTTACTTTCTAAAATGATGCGGTCAACCATCGTGTAGCCGAATTTTGTTTCGACTAAGTCCATGAACTCCGTAAAAACTATACCTTTCATATCTATCTGTTTGAAAAAATGACTTAATTCAAAGAAGAAGTTGAAAGGTATTACGAATTAGTGGTTCTAATGTTTTTTATTTAATATTAAAAATTGCTTTTTGGAAAGTTAAAAAAGAAGTCCATTCGCCTTTTATCAAGAAAAACAAACTTTTTATAGGAAAAATAATGCTAAAAAAATAACTTAAAAAAAGACCCAAACGCCAGCCCTTAATATTGCGGCGCATAAAAAGCAACCTGTTGCGCGTCAAATAATACAATTTCAGTGTACTTAATTTGCCGACGGAAGCACTTTCTTTATGGTAAATCAAGCCTTGTGGCTCGTACCAAAGTGAATAACCCGCTTGCTTAATTTGATGACACCAATCCAATTCTTCGTAGTATAAAAAATAATTTTCAGGCATCAGCCCAGCTTTTTCAAGCACTTCGCGCTTGAGCATCATGGCTGCGCCGTGTGCGTATGGAGTGGAGTAGGGCATATTGTATTGCCCCCTATCTTTTTCATTTTTACCGATGGTTTCATTTCTGCCTGTCAAGGGATTTATTTCAGTAAAACCAGCAAATTGAATCATATCGGGCGTGTGATGGTAACGAATTTTAGGGCTAACAACCCCGATTGTAGCATCTGTTTCGAAGCGTTTCAAAAGTGCTTCTACCAATCCATCCGTCCATTCAGTATCGTTATTAACTAAAAAAATATAATCACCTTGAGCAACTCTAATACCCAAATTATTACCTCCTGCAAATCCCAAATTATCTTGGCTGATGAGCATTTTTACTGAGGGGTAGTGTTTTTTAAAATCGGCTGTGCAATCCTTTTCAGAGCCATTATCTACTACGATAACTTCCAGATTTTTATAAGCATTTTTATCAATAGAATCCAATAAAGCGCAGGTGATGGCGGGTTGACGATAATTGACAGTTATGACTGAAACCAGTGGGTTTTTCATTAAAATCGTTGTTTTAAAATCAGTTTATATGTAGGTAAAATTTGATTGAAAATAGAATAAAAACGAATGGGGAAATGGCGCAACAAAACCATCTGCCCGATAAAAATAGTAATGATAATAGACAATGCAGACGCCCAAGCTGCTCCCTCAGTACCGCCGAGTATATGGGGCTGAATCAATAAAAAATTCAAGAAGAGCGTTACTAACATGCTGATTATCAACATTTTAAAGTTCCAATCTGGTTTTCCAATGGCATCTAAAAGAATACCGAATACGCGCCCGAAGGGTTTGACAATGCTACCAATCAGCATGATTTGCAACAATGGCACTGCCTCATGATAAGCACTGCCTGCCAATAGCCCGACCAATATTTTAGCACCGAAAAATGCCCCCAATGTCATCGGTAGGGTAAGTGCCAAAAGCGTAGCAACGGTTTTTTCATACATCTTAAATGTCTCCGTCTGTCGTTTTCCATTCTCAATGACCTCAGATGCCATTTTGGGTAAAAGTGCCAAACCTAATTGATTCAAAGGAAAATCAAGATAGGTGATAATGCGAGTGGCTACATTGTAAATACCCAAAGCCGCAGGCGAAACAAAGCTGACCAATATCAACATATCAGCCCGTTGGAAAACCATCGAAACCAAATTAGTGCCCATGCCATATCGCCCGAAGTTGAACATCTGTTTTACCCAGCTTATTTGGAATGCTCCAAACTTGGAATGCCTGATTTTTAAAACAAAAACAATGAAAAGAGTGAGTATTGACGCACCTATTTGGCAATAAAGCAGCGAAATAACAGTCAAATCCGATGTCATTATTTTAATAAAAACAGTAAAACTTAAAAACAAACCACCGAATATGGAAGCTGAAATAGCTGCCGTAAAAAAATCATGTTCTGCCATTTTCAAACCGTCGAACAGCCGTAAAATGGCGTTAATAGCGGAGAGAAAAACATAGCCTAAAAGCAACTTAGGCAAATCAGGCATATTGAACACCCCCCTCAGTAAAAAGCATATTGTGAGCAATAATGAAGCACCTAAAATGCTTGAGACTATACTCAAAGCCAATGCCGCTGTTGCGATTCGAGGTTTTTCATCTGGAAATTGCGCTCCGAAGCGGACGAGGGCATTTTGAATCAAGCCTAATCGAGCCATTTCTACAAAGGATGTCAGGGTCAAAAACATCGCCCATGTGCCGAGCGATTCTACCGCCAGCCATCGGGCTATCAGTAAAAAATGTAGGATAGCAAAGCCCTGTTGCGCAGCACCGGCAATCAGCGATTGGCTACCTGTCCGAAAAAAATCAGGTTTTTTCATTTATGTGTTTAAAGATTTTGCCAACACAAATCGTTGATTTTCAATGGTTTGCATTTCTTTAACTGAATTAAAATTTTGCAAAACCTGCTTATAAAGCGTTTCAGTTTGTTGAGCGATGATCGCCCAATCGTATTTTTCGATAACGCGTTGTCGCCCATTCTCACCTATTTTTTTCATTAAATGAGCATCAGAAAAAAGGCGGTTGATTGTTTCGGCTATATGCATGGGGTTGTAAGGATTGCATAAAAAACCATTGTAACCGTGTGTCACCACCTCTCTTATACCATTGATATTGGAAGCTATAACGGGCTTGCCACAGGTATTGGCTTCAAGTAGAACAATGCCTTGAGTTTCATGAAAAGAGGGTAAAATAAGGGCATCGCATTGAGCAATCCATGCCATAACTGCCTCATTTGGCAAAGTGCCTAACAGTTTGACGCGTTCAGATACCCCCTCAGTAAAAATGGCTTTTTCAAGGTTTTGACGCTCATTTCCATCGCCTATCATCACTAATTGAATATCGGAACGCACATTTTTTAAGGCTTCAATGAGGTTAAAAATACCTTTTATTCGGTCTAATCTGCCTACAAAAAGAAGGGTATTGGGCTTGATTTCAAGTAATGAAGATGGGGGATGGGGCTTTGGTTTTTGAATATCAACGCCGTTGGGTAAAATGGTAATTTTAGAACCAATTGCAGGTAAAACATCCATGATTTCGGCTTGCATTTCATGGCTGACCGCTATGATGGCATGGCTGTTTTTGAGGGCATTTTTTTCAAAATAACTTGCCCAACGCTCGTGTAGGTATTTCTGAAGACCACTTTTATGGGATTTTTCATTTTCAATGGCAATTAATCCATGAAAAGTCGTGATAATAGGGGTAGCGATTTTACTTTTAGGAAAAGTAAAACCGCTACGCCCTTGCAAATGAATTAAATCAAAGTGTCCTTCCTGATGCCTATTGTTTGAGTTAACGTTTTTAGAAATCCACCGATTGACAGCAGCATTAAATGATAATTCTTCTAAAAAGAATGGCATAATGGGCTGGCAGCGCATCGGCAAGTATGGTATTTGAATGATATGTCGCCCGTTCATTTCAGACCGCTTTTCACCTTTAAGCCAACTGCCTGCGGTCAAGATGGTTACATCATGACCCAATTGCAACATATATTCCGATAGCTTCCAAACATGTGTTTGGATACCGCCTTGGAAGCTATGTGGGAGAGATTTGCAGACGTAGAGAATTTTCATTTTTTATTCGTTGTTTCTGGATGAATAACCAATTATTATATTCGAAAACTAAACATGGTGTGATGTATGAATAAAAACGCGGTTGGCTTCGCGTAGGCGAGTGAGTGCCATAATGGTTGCACCAAAAGCTCGAGGGATATTGACCCACATCTTTAGATTTTTTACTTGAAAACAATATTTCGGCATGGCTAAAATGAATGAAGTCCCACTGAAAACCAACGCACCCAACCATAATAAGGCAACATTGCTTGAAAATAGGGTATTAATCAGTGTTCCGAAAAACAAGACGATGGGGATTATCAACCGAGGCGGTAAAGTCATTTGTAGCGTTTTGTTGAAAAAATCAATATTGCCTTTGAAAATAAAAGCCCAGACCCCCCTCAGTAAAAACTGCTTGGCGTAGCGATATTGAGCTGCCAACCAGCGGCTGCGTTGCCGAGAGAATTGATTGGATTGGCTGACCTTTTCATCAAAAATAATGGCCAATTCATCATATTCTACATTGATGCCTTTTTGAGTAAAACGCAATTCTAACTCTTTATCAAAGCCGCCGATTGCCGTCACTTCAGCCATAACAGATTGAAAAAGAACATAATCGAATGCCATACCTGAGCCTGCTAAACGCGCTGATAAACCCAAAGATTGATGCCCTTTGCAGAGTATGTGGTTGTTCACATCTTCGCTCGCGGCATCCAAAAGAGCGAAACCCGACTGTTCATTTTTAGCCGCCCGACGGCCTTGTAAAGCTTTACATCCTGCTTCAAACCGGTCATTGGCACGTGATAAAAAATCATTTTGCATGACATTATCCGCATCGAGAACAACGGCGATTTCAAAATTCCAACCCCTCAATTCTGAAAGAGCTTTATTAAGTGCTTTAGCTTTTGTACTTTTTTCAAACGCTACTTCTACAACCTGAATCGGTAAATTGGACAATTGATTGATTGTCTCGCTTTTCAATTTGTCTGCAATGACAATGACTTCATAAAGATTAGGTGGATACTGCTGATTCAAAGCAGCTTTTGCCGTTTCGATGATGACACCATCTTCTTTATAAGCAGGAATAAAAACGGCAATCCGCCGCATTTTTTTAGCGGATTTAACGGATTTGTTTTTATAAAAAATACCAGCTAATGAAAAGGTGAATTGATAAATAGCACCCCAAGCGAGGTATACTAATAGTAAAAGGTTGAGTAATTGTAAGAATATCATTTTGAATATTTTAGATGGTTATTATGTGTATTTGAACATAAAATTAAAGAAGATAATAGAGAAGATTGAGGCATTTTCGGTTTTTGGTAGGAACCAAGGGTTTTTTGGTAATAAAATAGACTGGACTGAAAATGAAGGGAAAAAGAAGATAATAAGGCTCTTTAAACGTCATTTAAATGAGTATTTGCTATAAATACCTAAAAATCGACCGATTCCCGAAGCATTATGACCGAAATCCGAAAAAATACTGAGGGGTAGTAAAACATCGCCCAACTTTGCACCATTAATTTTTAATACTTACAATCTTATAATTCTTAACCATTTACAAAATTGTTTAAATTGACTATGCAAAAGCCAACCATCTTTATCATTGACGACTCTCCGATGATGACACAGTTTTTATCCATTTTTTTTGAAAAAAAATACAATGTTGTAGCCTACCAAAACCCACTTAATGCATTAGAAGATATTACGCAAGGCGTGACTCCAGACTTGGTTGTGACGGATTTTGAAATGCCTGAATTGAGCGGTTTGGATTTTATAAAAAGCATGCGCAAAGGAGCTTTCAATATTCCGACAATAGTAGTGAGTGGTTTACGGGAAAGCAAGTGCCGTTTGAGTTGCCTTGAAGCAGGTGCTGCGGATTTTATGGCAAAACCTTTTCATCCTACTGAATTGGGTTTTCGCATTCAGAAACAATTGGATAAAGTAGGGACGCCCATTGTCACTTTAAAACCTTCTTTTATTGGCAAAATGATGCGTGCTGCCGCAGCTTTCTAATTTCTAAATACATTCAAAACAGGTTAAAAAACTGGAATCATATTTATGAATAAAAAAATCTACAACTATCTAAAACGGACTTTCGATATTTTAGCTGCTTTGACTGCTTTGATTTTATTGAGTCCAATATTAATAATCGTTGCTCTCATCATTAAAATAGAAAGTAAAGGACCTATTTTTTACAAATCCAAGCGAGTAGGGCAGCATTACAAGGTTTTTGATTTTTACAAATTCCGTTCTATGCGCACCGATGCTGATAAGTTATTGGCGCAAATGCAGCATTTGAATCAGTATGACAATAAAGAAAACCTTGAAGAAAAAGTAAATTTAGAATTCATTGATAGCAAAGGGGAAATGTTGTTCAGCGATGAAGGCTGGGTGAGTGAAGATAATTGGTTGACAAAACAAGAAAAAGCGCAACCTTTTTTGAAAATAACAAATGACCCGCGCATTACACGCATTGGTAAATTTATCAGAAGTAGCAGTATTGACGAATTGCCGCAACTCATTAATGTATTAAAAGGCGATATGTCGCTCGTTGGCAATCGACCGCTCCCAGTTTACGAAGCGGAGCATTTGACGACTGATGAAGCCATTTATCGTTATGCAGCACCAGCAGGTATTACCGGTTTGTGGCAAGTAACAGAGCGTGGGAAGTCGGACGTTAGTGCTGAGA
>JAYTON010000548.1:0-1600 GCA_043747725.1 Saprospiraceae bacterium | reverse complement strand
ATTCACCAGCGCAATTCAAACCTGCTCCTGCTATCCCTTTTGATTCTTCAAAAAATAGCAAATTTTATAAAGAAGCCTACGAAGTGTATAAATCAGTAGCAGACTCTACGCCTGAACGCATTGCTACAGGGCGCTATTGGGATGATAGCCCTGCTTCTACAACCAATGCAGGGCATTTCAATTTTGTTGTCAAAAAAGTAACACCGCCTGGGCATTGGCTGCACATTACCATGTACGCCAGTCGAACGCTTAAAAAAGATATTTATCAAGTAGCGGAGGCTTATGCCAAAGTAGCCATCAGCCAATTGGATGTGAGCATCAGTTGTTGGGATGAAAAATATCGGTCTGAAGTCATTCGCCCTGAAACATATATCAGCAAATATATTGCGCCTGAATGGGTGCCCATTATTGTAACGCCTCCATTTCCTGAATATCCAAGTGGACATAGCACTTTTTCAGGAGCAGCATGTGCAGTTTTGACGGCGCTTTATGGTGACAATGTAGCTTTTACGGATAGCACGGAAGTTCAATTCGGTATGGCTCCCCGCTCTTTCAAATCATTTGATGAGGCTGCAAAACAGGCGGCAATCAGCCGTTTTTATGCAGGTATTCACTATATGCCTGCTTGCGATAATGGTATCAAACAAGGTGTCGATGTGGGTAATTTTGTTTTAAATAAAATCAAAACAAAGAAATAAAATTGGCAACATCTGCCTTTTTGTCATAAAAAATCCGATGGTATAAAACTTGCCTTAGTTAGCTTTACGTTTATATAAAAATAATTTAAACACAAACTGACAAGGTGGCATAATATAATTGAAAGTTGATAATTGATAATTGATAATTGTAATTATAATTTTCAATTATCAACTTTCAATTCTCAATTCTCAATTAATATACCCCTCAGTATTCACAACAAATTTTAATATTAAAATATACAAATGCAAGATATTTTTGAAGATTATGCGCAGATGGCACCGATGGATGATGATGCGGAATTTATGCCCATGATGTCTATTGACGAGGAGGATGAAACTCAGAAAAACGAAACTTTTCCTGAAATAATGCCCATTTTACCCCTTAAAAATACCGTTCTCTTTCCGGGCGTTGTGATTCCCATTACTGTGGGACGTGAAAAATCTATTAAGGCTGTTCAAAAGGCTTACGATACGACCAAAGTATTGGGCGTCTTGTCTCAAAAAGATAGCAATTCAGATGATATTTCAAGCGCAAATCTTTATAAAATTGGAACAGTTGCACGCATTCTACGCCTTTTAAAAATGCCCGATGGCTCCACAACGGTTATTTTACAAGGACGGAAACGAATGGAATTGGTGGAAATGGTGACCGATGAACCATTTCTACAAGGAGATACCCGCATTAAAGAGTACATCGAAGCCACCAATAAATTAGAATTTGAAGCACTCATAGAAACCATTCGCGATAAAGCAAGGGAAATCGTTGATCTCTCTCCTCAGATTCCGAACGAAGCGCAAGTGATGTTGAAAAACATTTCAAACGATGTTTTTCTCCTCAACTTCATCGCTTCCAATATGAATATGAAGTTGCCTGCCAAACAGCATATCCTTGAATTGGACAA
>JAYTON010000547.1:0-15538 GCA_043747725.1 Saprospiraceae bacterium | reverse complement strand
CGGATTTCATAGGTGTAAGCACTGCCGCCTTTATATTTGCCTGTATCAATCAACGATACTGAGGGGCGGCTTTTGGCAATCACAGGGACGAGGTCGAGGGATTGAGGGTCAAAATCAAGCAGCGATAAAAAAATATTATTCATCACTTGCATGGCATTAGCCTCTTCGGTAGTCAGCGGATTGAGTCTTTCAGGTTCGCTTGTCAAGCGGACAGTAACAATATTACCCCGTTTATCCGTATCATTTTTACAAGACATGAAAACGACTGAAAATAATAGAGAAAACATCAGGGCTGTCGTAAGGAGTTTTCGATTCATAGCGATTATGGTTTTATTTTTTCTGATAAAAGAATGATTAAATGTAGAAAAAATTTCGAGTCAAATATACGCCTTTCATTGAATAATTTTTTTTTACATAGTTAAATCTAAGGAGATATGCCGATGAGTAATTTAAAATGGAATACATTTTAAAAATTGGTATAATTATTTCATTTAATAAATAAAATATATTATACTACCATGAATTATAGACGATTTATTTCCCATCTTTCAATTCTTGTATCTTTTTCGGCACAAGCTCAAACGACTGCAGTTACGGCTAATGTAAAACCTGTTATCAATAATTCGATTTCAGCTACGACTATTTCCCAAACTGGGAATCAACGCCAACCTCTATCCGCTAATTATACATCGGACGGCAATGTCGAAATCAAAAATGTGAAAGTGCTTAATGGAGATAAAGATGATTTTTCGCCGATGTTTTTTGAAAACGGTTTGCTCTTTTGCTCCAATAGCCGAAAGGTGAAAAAAGGAACGGATATGGATAAAGTACCCGATGACTTGAATCTCAAATATGCCTCTTTTGATTCAACAGGCAAGTTGAATAAACCTGCATCGTTTGGGAAAAGGACTAATTCCAAGACGCATGAGGGTCCTTCGTGCTTTACACCTAATGGCGATACCATGTTTTTGACCCGCAATATGTCAAAAGGGGGGATTGATAAAAAGAGCAAAAACGGCTTATTTACCTTGAAAATATACCTTAAATTTCGTGATTCTCTTGGTTCTTTTGTTGGTGATAAACTACTGCCCTTTGAATTGGAAAATTATTCCTACTGCCATCCCGCACTTTCTGCTGATGGGAAAAAGTTATATTTTTCATCGAATATGCCGGGCGGTTTTGGTGGAATGGATTTGTATATGATTCGTAAAATGAATGATACTACGTGGTCTGCTCCTATTAATTTGGGGGCGCGGGTAAACACGGCTCTCAACGAAGTTTTCCCCAATATTTCTAAAGATGGTATTTTATATTTTGCATCTAATGGACAGCACAAAGGCAAGGGCGGTTTGGATATTTATAGCCTTGACGTGGATAAACGCAATGCAGCTTTAATGCCGATGGGTGCGCCCTTTAATACTGAGGGGGATGATTTTGGTTTGATGTTTTTACCGAATAATAATAAAAAAGGCTTTTTTTCATCCAACCGTGTAGGCGGCTCAGGGGGTGATGATATTTATGAATTTGAAATTAAAGATTAAAATTTTTAACTTAAATTTAAAATTAATTTAATTTATAAAGATTACTTTTTCAATAGTTTGTATGAAAACAGCGGCGTGATACTGAGGAGTATCACGCCGTTGTTGTTTTTATGTATGATGCTCCTTATTTGCCGAAGCCCATTCAGTCGCTTTATCCATTTCAGCTTTTAATTTGTCGGAATTACTTTTAGACATTGGTACAAGCGGCAGGCGCAATTCATTCTCGCCCAACCCTAAAATATTCGCTGCGGCTTTTACACCCACAGGATTGCCTTCCACATAAAGCCATGGATGCACATCATGCAACATATCGTTGAAATGCCGCGCAGTAGCATAATCGCCTTTCATGGCGGCATTGACCATGCTCGACCACTCGTAGGGGTGTGAATTGGCAATGACGGAAATAACACCATCGCCACCACAAGCCATCATGCCCAATGTTATTTGGTCATCTCCTGAAATAACAAGAAAATCTTCTGATGGGCGGTGTTTGAGAATGTATTGCGCTTGATTCAAATTGCCTGACGCTTCTTTTACGCCTACAAAATTTTTACTCGATTCCGCTAAACGGCAAATCGTTTCTGGTAATACATTTGAGCAAGTACGTCCTGGCACATTGTACAAAATAACAGGCACCGGCGATGCTTTAGCTATCTCTATATAATGTTGATAGATACCTTCCTGTGATGGTTTATTATAAGCAGGGCTGCTTGACAAAATAGCGTCTGCTCTGCTTAAATCAATGTTTTTCATTCGCTCCAATAAATGCGCTGTGCTATTTGCTCCGAACCAGCCAGCTACCAAAGGCACTCTGCCTTTAGCTTTATCAACCGTAAAATCAAATACTTGTTGACATTCTTTACTCGAAAGAGTAATAGCTTCGCCCGTTGTGCCGAGTGAGACGATGTAATCGACGCCACCCTGAATAACGTGTTCCGTAATACGCTCCAATGATTCCAAATCAATGACTCCGCCTGCCTTGAAAGGCGTAATCAATGCGACACCTGTTCCTTTAAACTGTTGAAAACTCATTCTCTTTTTTTGTAATTTTCGTTAAATAATATATAATTTGGTTTATAAAGTATTGAATATCAGGATTTTGTGTATACTATATGGGCATCTTCGGGCATTATTTTAGGCAAAGGTTTTGAATCGGTTTTTGCGCGTTTAAGATAATACCCATGCACTCTGCGCCGCAAGTTGAGTAATATTCTCATGTATGTTTTTTATTTTGTTAAAAGTGCTGTCAGAAATTTCAACAAACTCATTTACTTTATTTACTCGCTTCTAATATTTCTTGATTAATTTCATATGTTCCCATTTTGCTGTATTTTTCTATTCGCAGCTCTACCAAATCATCTGCATTGATGGGCATCAATTCGGAAAGTGCTTTTTTAATCCATTTTTTCAAAGTCAAAGCAGTCTCTTCGGGTGCTGTATGCGCTCCTCCGAGTGGTTCGGGAATGATGCCATCGATGAGTCCAAAATTATACATATGATCAGGCGTCAGTTTCAATGCTTCCGCTGCTTGCTCCTTATAATCCCATGAATGCCAAAGGATTGAAGAGCAACTTTCAGGCGAAATGACGGAATACCAAGTATTTTCCATCATAAAAACTTTATCACCTAAGCCGATACCAATCGCGCCACCCGAAGCTCCTTCGCCAATGACTACGCATACAATAGGCACGCGTAATTGTGCCATTTCAAAAAGATTTCGTGCAATAGCTTCAGCTTGACCTCGCTCTTCGCCTTCGAGTCCTGGATTTGCACCAGGTGTATCAATTAAGCAAACGACAGGGAAATTGAAACGCTCAGCCATTTTCATCAAACGCAATGCCTTACGATAACCTTCGGGATTCGCCATACCGAAGTTTCGATATTGGCGCATTTTGATATTAATCCCTTTTTGATGCCCTATGACAACAATGGTTTGACCATCTAATTCAGCCAATCCACCAACGATGGCTTTATCGTCTGCGAAATGACGGTCGCCGTGCAATTCGATGAACCTTTGACACATCTGCTGCACATAAAAAAGCGTATAAGGGCGTTCGGGATGCCTTGAAAGCTGCACTTTATCCCAACCGCTGAGGTTGGCATAAATGTCTTTTATCTTATCTTTAATTTTTGCTTCCAATTCTGCAACCATAGTGGTTACATCAATTTCGCCCTGCTCACCGATTTGCTTGATTTTTTCAAGCTGTTCGTAGAGGGTTTCAAGTGGTTTCTCAAAATCCAAAAACACCATGTCTTTTTAGTTTGGTTTAAATTTCCCGAATCCTGTTGTTTCATATTTCTAAATATCTTCAATCAACGATTTAAATTTTTAGAAATTTTACAAAGTTACTAAATACCCCTCAGTATTTTAAGGTCGAAGGGGCTTGAAAGTGTTATTTTTTTGAGGATAAAATATTTTATAAAAATTAATCCTTAAAAAGTTGCGGTTTTTGAAATGACGGATTACCTTTGCATCGCTTTTAAAAGAAAGGCGTATTTAAAGTTTAAGTGGTCTAACCTAATAAGATAATTGTCCGATTAATTCGGTCAGGTATGGTGTCATCTGGTTCGGTAGTTCAGTCGGTTAGAATACATGCCTGTCACGCATGGGGTCGCGGGTTCGAATCCCGTCCGGACCGCTTAAATCCAAGCTCAACAAGTTCTCTTGTTGGGCTTTTTTGTTTTTTAAGGAGGTTTTTTCCAAAAAAAATGTCGAAACACAACGGTGTGTCTCGACATTTCCTCCAAATTACATCTCATAAAAAAAATTAAGTATATACTGCTTTTAAACCTTTCTAATGAATCATTAGCTTACCGCTGCCTTGCTTGCCATTATTTTCAATGGTGAAAAAATACAAGCCTCTCGCCAAATCCTTTCTTTCAAAATTAAAAACTTTACCTTCAAACTTCTCACTTCTCATCAATCGCCCAGTTGCATCATACAGCTTGAAACCACTTAAATAAAGAAGGGGGTTAACATCATCCATTTCAAAAATTGCCATTTCTGTAAATGGATTAGGGTACACTTTAATCGGTATGCCGTTGGCTTTTGGTGACTCGATGGTCGCCGAAATCAGGAAATTTTTTCCAACGGTATGGGATGTCCTGCTCGTTATAATAGGTGCGTTATAATCAAAATATATGGCTGCCTTGTTGAGGATAATAGATCCTAAAGTTAAATTCGGTTTTTGGTGAACGCGGAACTTCACGAAGCCCTGCGAGGCAGCCACATTGGTAAAACTGTCCGCTAAACGGACATTGCTAAAAGTAAATTTAAGTACATTGCTTTCTATCAACTCCGCTTTGTAGGGGTAGCTACTGGCGCCGAATTCAATTGAAGACGGCTCCAGTAACGCCGACAAAGTGTCGCGGATAATGATGTTGAAAGCTGTATCCGTTCCCACGTTTTGGAAACGAATCATATACTCCAGATCGGTATTAGGCTCAATTAAACGCTCCCTTTGATACCCCACCGGCGATGCCAGTTTGGTGTTTGTTTCTAAGGAACTGACGATGGTTTGGCAGTCAATATCTACGAAAGGATCACCGTCTGCCTCCGGCAATTGCAATACAAAACCTGTACTAACGCCACCGGAGACATTCTGACCGCAACCTTCAATAGAGATGGCTACTAATTGGTTTGTGGGATAGCCTCGCTCTTGCTCTGCTTGCAAGCGATAGGTTCTACCGTTCGGTTTAAAGGAAAATGTACGACTTTGACCTGCATTATAGGTCTGACTGCTTCTTAGGAAAACAACTTCATCTTCAATGACAATAGAATTAATAGGCGTAGAAGTCGTCGCTTGTCCTGTGTTTCGAAGATTGAATCTTAAACTATCTCTATCGCAGCTTCCTGTTACTTCCATGCGGGCACCTCTCCACGAAGGGCAAATAGAATCAGGATAAATGTGTGCCTCCGTGCAGGCTGTACGCCCCAATACTGAGGGGTTGTTGCAAGATACTTTAGCAACGATATTAAAACGACCGCATTGCAAAATATCCAAATCGCCGACATTAAAACGGTATGTCCTACCAATTTTTGAAATAAGCGGTAATGTTGCACTTTGATAAATCAACGTCGTATCGAGTGTAACTTCTACATAAGCATTCTGAACGGGCATTGTCCCGTTATTGCAAAAGCTAACATTGTACGTGTTGTCAAAACATCTTCTTAAAATAGGGGTTCCAATATCCACACGAAGTCCTGTACAAATCAAAACGGGTTTTACAGGAATATTAAAAGTATCTGATTTATTGAATCCAGCAATATTCACTACCGAATCTGTAAAACAGGCTTGCCATAAATTATTAGGTGCAAAAACACTGAGTTTATAACGACCTGAATCCAATTGGAAAGCATAATTGCCATTTACATCAGTCGTCGAATTGAAAATTTTATTAGTTCCACCATCCGCTTTTACGACCCAACCTTCGATGCCTTTTTCATTATTATCAAGGCGACAATTTTGATTCAAATCTGTTACCACCTTACCCCTCAGTATATTTGAGTAAACTAAGCCTTCGCCATTGGTTTTTATCAAAAGACCGCTCTTTTTATTCAAACTTTGCGTGGTATTTTCAACCCGACCACTGAGTATAAAGCCTTTATCAGCGCATTCTTGTAAGCCGAAAAGTAGAAATAAAGAAAAATCGGTTCCGGATATTGATTCAACGTCTTCGGTCATTTTATGTGACCATTTGACTTTACCGTCGCTATCGAGTTTGAGCAATTCAGTTTCATTCAAAACCGGATTGATTCCGTAACCTAACACCACCATTCCACCATCTTCGGTGGGTAAAATATTCGCAATTTCTTTCGCTCCGCCTGAAAAAACGGGTATAACACCCCAAATTAATCGTCCGTCAGTTTTAAATTTAACGACATCGCGACCTGTACATACTGCTAAACTCCCATCTTTCAGGCGAATTAAACGAAAGAATGTATTAATATTGGAATTCAGATTAATAAGATTCAACTCAACACCGGCTGCGCTCAAAATCCATAACACAGGACGCTTCTCCACTTTATCATTCAACTGCCATAAAATACTGCCATCGCTATCTTCTGCAAAACCACTCAACATATTTTCTGAATTGGCATATTGCTTAGTCCAGATGGTATCGCCTTGTGCATTTAGTTTAAGAAAAGTCGCTTTTAGGTTATTATTAGTGCACAATATCCCAAAATTACCTTGTGATAAAGCTTGAAAATCTTGAAGCGCAACATTAATAGGAATGCGTTTCATTGAAATAGAATCCGCATTGGGTGAAATTTTAACCCATTTTATAGCCGCCGAAGAATCATTCAAAGCAATGATGAAATTGCCATCTGATGCTTTAGCTAAAAGAACTTTATTAACTTTATTGATGCCGTGAAATGTCCGATTTCTTAAAACTGCACCGTCAATATCGGTTTTAATAACTATTAATTGACTCTCTTCATTGATACCACATGAAATAAAACCGCCATCTGGTGTTTGTAAAGTACGGAAAAGTGTTGCACTCGACGGATACGTACGCTTCCAACCCTGTGCTTGAAGGGCAATAACCCCAGCAAAAAGGCTTAAAAAGAGTGTTAATAACCGTAAATTGAGCTTCATGGAAGTCGTTTTATTTATGAGATGCAAGGCGTCATACCGTTTGATAGTACAAAGGTGACCGCATTTTTTGCAGTGTGCAATTACATTTAATGGCTTTTGTAAAAAGGAATTCATTTTAAAAAATTGATTATCAATTATTTATGTATAATTTTGTAAAAATTTAACGCTTTTTATTATTTTTTTTGTTATAAAATAATTAACTGAATTGCCATTTTAATTATTCAAAAAACTTCAACTTTTATGCTCGGTAGTCAATTGCTTCAAATTATAAAATCGCTGGATAAGCGGGATATGCGAGAACTACACAAAGTTGTTCGCTCTCCATATTTCAATCAAAGGGAAGACGTGATACTGCTTTTTGATTGGATTGATAAATCTCTGAATAGCAAATTACCAGACCTGTCTAAAGAAAAAGTTTTTTCTGAAATATTTCCTGACAAAAAGTATAACGATGTTTTGATGCGACAAATGATGTCGTACCTCTATAAAATCACTCAAAAGTACCTCATTACTGAGGGGGTGATACAAAATGATATGGAGTCTCAACTCTATTTGACCCATGCTTTGAGGCAACGCAATGCAGATAAAATTTTAGAAAAACAACTTAACGATTCTTTAGAAATCATTGATAATCAAGGCTTTAAGAATGCAAAATATCATTATTTGAAGTATTCACTTCGAGTAGAACAATATGATTATTGGAGTAAAAAAAATCGAAGTTCAGAATTAAATCTTCAAGACCTATCTGATGAATTAGATTTTTTTTATTTATCGGAAAGATTGCGACAAGCTTGTATCATGCATTCTCATCAGACCATTACTAAGCATATTTATGAACAACATTTATTGAAAGTTGCGCTTGATAAAATTAATGAGTTTTCAAATATCCCCCCCTCAGTATCAGCCTATTTACACACATACAAAGCCTTGACTGAGCCTGAAAATGAAGACCATTTTCATCAGTTGAAAAATATTATAATAGTTCAAGGCTTTCTATTCCCTGAAAATGAGCGGCAGGATTTATATATTTTAGCAACCAATTATTGCATTCGTCGATTAAATCAAGGTGAAAAATCTTATGGAAGAGAGGCATTAGAACTTTATCAAGCTCGATTAGATAATAATGTGTTGCTTGAAAATGGCATTTTACCTATTTATACTTATAAAAACATTCTCGTTCTCGCTCTTAAAGCTGAAGAATACGAGTGGGCAGAGCGTTTCCTAAATGATTTCAAGCAATATTTGCCTGAAAAAGATCGGGAGAATATTTTTCAATACAATCTGGCTTTATTTTATTTCAGAACGGGAAAATATGATGAGGCGATGGTTTTATTACAAAAAGTGAATCTGCACGATGTGCTGTATAACTTGGATGCCAGGCGACTTTTAGCGCGTATTTATTACGAATTAGATGAAGTTAATGCATTACATTCCTTGATTGAAAGTTCAAAAGTATATCTCCACCGTCAAAAAGGGATTGGTTATCACCATGATATGTACGCTAATTATTTTAGATTTTTAGATAAAATGATGAAAATTGATTTAAAAAAGATAGAAGTTCGGTCTATACTGAGGGGGGAGGTTGAAGCTACGCAATTACTCGCCGAGCGGGAATGGCTCCTGAAAAAACTAAGTTAGTGAAAAGTGAAAAACGAAGAGTGAAAAGCTGTATTCTGTCTTAATTGCTAATTTTTCACTAATAAATATGTTACCTTTGCGCCCTAATTTTTACTTTTCACTCATCACTTTTTACAAAAAAATGGCAACGCCTAAATCTGTCGCATTTCATACACTTGGTTGCAAGTTGAATTATTCCGAAACATCGTCCATCCAACGGCTTTTCGAGGGTAAAGGCTTCTTTATCAATAATTTTGATGATCAAGCAGATGTATATGTTATTAATACTTGCTCCGTCACGGACTTTGCCGACCAAAAGTGTCGCCAAACGGTGCGGCGAGCTTTGCGTCAAAACCCAGATGCGTTTGTCGTCGTCGTCGGTTGTTACGCGCAATTGAAGCCACAGGAAATAGCGGAAATACCGGGTGTAGATTTGGTGTTAGGTGCAGGAGAAAAATTTAAAATCACAGATTATATAGATGGTTTGACGAAGGCACAAGGCAAAGGCATGGTGTCGGCAGGTGAAATCCGAGAGGTGAATACTTTTCATAATGCCTTCTCTTTTGGCGACCGCACGCGCTCATTTTTGAAAGTGCAAGACGGTTGCGATTATAAATGTGCTTTTTGCACGATTCCGTTGGCGCGGGGTAAAAGCCGCTCAGATACTGTCGAAAGTATTGTGGCGAATGCTCGTCAAATTGCCGCTATGGGTGTGAAAGAAATTGTGTTGACAGGCGTGAACATCGGTGATTTTGGCAATGGAACCGAGGTGATTGAAGGCGAAAAACCTAAAAAAGAAGCACTTTTTATTGATTTAATCAAGGAATTGGATAAAGTGGAAGGCATCGAGCGTTTCCGCATTTCGAGCATAGAACCTAATCTTTTGACGGATGAAATCATTGATTTTGTAGCGCAAAGTACCCGTTTTGCACCGCATTTTCACATTCCGCTGCAATCGGGTAATGATAAACAACTGATGCAAATGCGCCGCCGTTATAAACGTGACCATTATAAGAGTCGGGTTGAAAAAATAAAAGCGGTGATGCCTCATGCGTGTATCGGTGTAGATGTAATTGTCGGCTTCCCGAACGAGACGGAGGATGATTTTAAAGAGACTTTCAATTTTATTAACTCATTGAATATCAGCTACTTACATGTTTTTACCTATTCAGAAAGAGCCAATACGGCAGCTATTGATATGATAGAAGGCGTAGTGCCGATGAAAGTGCGCCGCGAGCGCAATGAAATGCTTCGGATATTGAGTGAGAAGAAACGTCGCGCTTTTTACAGCGAATTTTTAGGGCAAACGCGCCTCGTTTTATTTGAAAATCATAAAAATCCGAAACTGTTGACGGGATTTACAGATAATTATATCAAAATTGAGGTGGAAAGACCAACTGATGTCACTGCGAGTGAAGCGTGGCAGGAGGGGTTAGTGAATTGGATTTTACCTGTTAAGTTAGGTGATTTTAATGAAGAGGGTGATGTAAAAGCGAGGGTGAATTTGAACCACGAAAATATGTACGTCCGTGTGTGAGACCACGAATTTTTAACGTTTTCCCCCTAACCCCAAAGGGGGAAACTTTGGCAATACTTAGAAATAAGAGTTAAAATAATAAATACTTCTTATGTGTTCCCCCTTTGGGGGTTAGGGGGAAACTTTAAATAAGGATATTTATTTTTCAATTCTATCACCTTATTGTTGACAGAATTCACAAATTGTTGATACCCCTTAGTATCGGGATGCAACGGGCGATGTTGAAGCATAGCGTTCATTTTTTGCACGTCGTTGACAACACAATTTGTTTTATCTGTAAAAAATACCTCCTTAAAATAATCCCAAATATAGTCAATCGCTTGACTGCTCGGATGAATCATATCTGCTTCATAAAACCTGTAATCACGCAGGTCGTCCATCATTAATTCGTAAGCTGGGAAATAATGTACATTCTGAAATTGATTGCAAATTTCATCAACAGCTAATAATAAAATGGCTTTGCTGCGTTGGTTTTCAATCAAGCCATCGCGTATATGCCTAATGGGGCTAACCGTTATAATAATTTGAATATCACTCTTTTGTGCATTTATTTTATTCAAAATATTTGTAAAACTCTCTACGATTTGCTCAACGGATAGTCTCTTATTATCAAAATTATCTAAGCCTGTTTCGGCATTTCGACTCGGTACTTTATGACAATTAGCCACCACTTCGCCTGATTTTTTTTCAACGAAAACATTGGCTGTTCCGAGCGTAATAATGAGCCGATTGGCTTTTTGAAAGAAGGCTTTGGCTTCAGAAAGGCTATCGTTGATACCACTCAGTATTTCGTCCTTTTTAGGTGCAGAAAACTTACCATGATGCTGCCAAGAATGCCATAAATCGCCATACTGGAAAATATCTTTTTCAGTATAAACTTCCTCTGTCACTAATTTACTTATATTTTTTGAAATGGAAATTGGGTTATACAAAATACCGAATGGATTCATTAATGTAGTGAATCGCAGTGCCGCAAGCCTGGCGCCCATATTTTCAGCGAAGCAAGAGCCGATGGTGAGTATCGAATCATCGTACCCGATGAGGTGATTCGATTTTGTCGGATTGAGTTTTGTTCTAAATTCCATAATTTTGCGTTAAAAATAAGAGCAATTCCCACAAAAAGTGTAATTTTCCACCCTTAAAATTAATACAATTTATTTTTAACAAAAACGCTGAAAACCAAGTGTTTTAATAACTAAAAATGGGCTTTTGGGATTTAATATTTGGTAAAAACACAGGTCAGAGCGTTGCAACGCCTAAAATCAGATTTGGTCGCTACACAGATTCTTACAAAGAGAAGGCTCAATACGACTCGTGGGACAAAGCCCTCGATAAATTTGAAGCCAATGAGTATTTAGAATCATACAAAGAATTTTTCAAATATTTACGCGACGATAAGGAAGATAATGTGCGCTGGGCAGAAGAAAACGGAGGCATTCACTTCGAGATTTTGCAGGGGTCGAAGCGAGTTTCTGGTTTTGCAGATGCCCGTCAGTTGAAAGCGGAGGCGCGTATTGCCAATGCCAAAGAACTGAGTGTAGCGTTTATGCGCCGCTTGGTGGAGGCGAATTATAGTTTAGATTATTGCCGTTTTGCTTTGGATGATGAGAATAATTTGGTTGTCAAATTCGACACATTTACATTGGATGGTTCGCCCTATAAATTATATTATGCCCTTAAAGAGGTGGCAATGAATGCTGATAAACAAGATGATTTGCTGCTCGATGAGTTTGAAACGATGTTGACATGGATTGATACAGGCTCAAAAACGGATATAATTGTCGCTGAAAAAGAAGCCAAATATAATTTCATTCAAGAGCAGGTGAAATTCACTTTAAATGAAATAGAAAAAGGGAGCTTGAATGGTGAAAAATATCCGGGCGGCGTTTCTTATTTGCTTTTATCAACAGTTTATAAGGTTGATTTTTTGACGACACCTGAAGGGTATATGATGGAAATCATTGAGCGGATTCACCGTTCTTATTTTGATGGCAACGATGGCAAAACGATGATTCAAAAAAATGTCAGTATCCGTAAGGAGTTAGAGAAAATATTGAATCGCCCTAAAGAGTTGATTTTCAATGAGTTATATTCAACGTCTTCTACGTTTGGCATTGTTGCGCCGAAAGGACACGATGCATTAGTGGGGCTGATAGATGGTGAATTGTCGAATATGGATTGGTATGAAGCAAACAATCATACTAAAGTTGCGCTGTCCATTCCGGGTTATATTATAGGTAATGCCTTGTTTAATTTTGCTTTGCCAAAACCTTCTAAGGATTTCATTGAATTATATTATCGCATTACTGAGTCCAAATATTTTACATCTTTAGGTTTTACACCCGCTTATTTTGATGAACCCAAGGGCGCTTATGATCAAAAAAATATAAAAAATGCTATACGCAAAGTAGTAGAAACGCACAAAGAAAAATTCCCACAGCTTTCTACTGATTTAAATATTTTAGATTTTAAAAGCCCTTGCCAATTTGCGAGGACATATTTATTGATGTTGAAAAATATGGATTTAACGCCTAAAAGTTGAAATATACTGAGGGGACATTCATATTCATTTTTTAAAAAATTATGCAACAAATAGTTGATGTTTATAAAAGTGTAGTCATTCAGATAGCAACGCCTTATAGCACAGGAACGGGGTTTTATCTAAAAGCGCCCAATTTGATTGTGACTAACAATCATGTTGTGGAAGGTAATCGAGAGGTGACAGTGGAAGGTGTGGGTCTGCCGCGTCAAATCAGCCGCGTGCTGTATAATGATGCAAAATATGATTTAGCTTTCCTTGAAATGCCTCCTGAACATGCTATTCCGTTAGTAAAACTTGGGGATATTCTCGTGCGGGAAGGCGAGCGCGTAACGGCTATCGGGCATCCATTCGGTCTGAAATATTCATTTACACAAGGGATTGTCTCGAATCCACGCCATATTCATAATAATATTGACTACATTCAACATGATGCAGCTCTGAACCCAGGCAATAGTGGCGGTCCACTCATCAATACTGAGGGGGATGTCGTAGGTGTCAATACTTTCATTATTCAAAATGGAAATACGATTGGTTTTTCACTGCCTGCCAGATACTTAGATGAAACTATTTCAGCTTTTCAAAAAGGACAGGGTGAAATAGCCATGCGCTGCGAATCATGCTTGAATTTAGTATTTTCAAGTACTGTAGATAAAGGTTATTGCCCTTATTGCGGCACAAAAGTGAAATTATCCTCAGAGTCCGATGAATATTTATCGGAAGGTGTGGGTTTAACGATTGAGAATTTACTGAAAAAAATAGGGCATGACGTGAGGCTTAGTCGTAGAGGATCTAATAATTGGGAAATCCGCCAAGGCTCTGCGAAAATAAATATGTCTTATTACAGTCAAACGGGTTTGATAATTTGCGATGCGCACCTTTGTACGCTACCTCCGCAAAACATCAAAGCAGTGTATGAATATTTGCTTCGCGAAAATTATCGTAACGAAGGCGTGACGCTGAGTGTAAGAGGTCAGGATATTATTTTATCGCTATTAATTTATGATCGTTATTTGAAAGAAGAAATTGCCGAGCGTTTATTGAGCAACCTATTTGAGCGGGCAGATTACTACGATAATATACTGGTAGAGCAATATGGAGCACAATGGTTGACTGAAAAGTAAAAAAAATCACGACAATACCCATTTTAAGTTATTTTGGCACGTTTTTGAAATAATGTTTAACAGTGAGTCGTTAAGCATATAAAAAAAGACAAAATGTTAAAAAGCTGTTATTTGAAGCATGTAATCTAACCGCATTTGAAGATTTTCCTTTACTTTTGAAATTGCTTAACTGCCGTCATTTTACATCCATTAAAAATGAAAAATGAGAAATTAAAAAGCCTTTTTTAATTCAATTTTTTAAGATTTAATATCAACGAATACAAGCAGTTTTTTAATCAAAAGATTCAACCGATTTTATCACATCCTGATTTTTCTCCTTGAATTTTTTGTATTTCGATTTTAATTTTCTGAATCCAGCAATTTTAAACGGCTAAGTTTCTTAGCTATATTTACATTAAAAATCCATTTCGATACAAAGTCCTCTTCCAACATGAGAAAAATTCAAGTACTCATTCTTTTCAGCCTAATGAGCTGGGCAGCTACGGCGCAAGATATTCATTTTTCCCAGTTCTATATGGCACCCCTTGACCTCAATCCCGCAATGACAGGGTTGATGAATTGTAATCAACGCCTTAGCGCTAACTACCGCAACCAATGGGCTTCTGTACTGAGGGATAAGGCGTTTCAAACGTTCAATGTCGCTTATGATGCTCGTATTCCTGTAGGTCGTTATGACTATATTGGCGTCGGTGGCACAGTTTGGGGCGATCAAGCAGGCTCCCTCAGCTTTCGTACTAACCAATTGCGTGGTTCTTTTTCTTACTCTAAGAAAATGGGCGGCTATCGGAAAAAAGCTAATTACCTTGTGATGGGTGCTGACGTAGGCATAGGTCAACGTGGGGTAAATTTAGGGAATGCTCAATGGGGTAGCCAAAACGATAATGGCGTTTTTAATGGCAATCTTCCAAGTAATGAAAATGTTTTCGGACGCGATAATTTCATTTATGCTGATGTTTCAGCGGGTTTATTGTGGTTTTCAGTGTTTGATGAAAATAATAATTTCTATTTCGGTGGTGCTTATGATCATATCAACCGTCCGAATGTATCCTTTACTGATAATAAATTTCAAGCCCTTCCAAGCAAATTTACCCTTCATACAGGTGGTGAATTTCAAATAAAAGACCGTATTAGTCTCTTACCGGGTGCCGTTGTTTTATTACAAAATCCTTACATGGAAATCAATGGCGGTACAAGCGTTCGATTTTCACTTGGCAACAGCCGCCGTTCTACAGAATCTTTACAGTTGGGCGGTTGGGCGCGGTTGGGTAATAAAGCAGGCGGTGGTATGTTGATGGATGCTATTATTCTTTCAACTCGTTTTGATTATCAAAACTTTAGCATCGGTTTTAGCTATGATTTGAATATGTCTTCACTGAAAACAGCAAGTCGCTCAAACGGAGGTTTTGAATTTGCTTTATTGTATAAAATATGTGGACCTGAACGCCGCAACGTTTACTGCCCGAATTTCTAATAAAAAATTCTTGGCTCAATTATGATTTCAAGTTGCTACTAAAAGCCCGACTAAAGCGGATAGAGCCACTTGCCCTCTTTTTCTAATATTGTGTAAATATTCAAAGAAG
>JAYTON010000546.1:0-18275 GCA_043747725.1 Saprospiraceae bacterium | reverse complement strand
ATTCGTAATAGGTAACATGCAATTAATTAATTGATAATGAATTATTTATAAATATTTTAAAAAATGAATTTTAGATTAACCCTAACTTTTTTAATACTTTTTGTTTTAACATCTTTCTTAAAACCGACTCATTTTAACCCTCCATTGCCTTCTGACACATGGGGCTTTTTTGCTCATAAACGCATCAATCGGTTAGCGGTTTTTACCTTGCCTTCGGATATGATGTCGCTTTATAAAAAAGAAATTGAATATATTACTGAACACGCCATTGACCCCGATAAGCGGCGTTTTGCCGTTCCTACTGAGGGGTATCGGCATTATATCAATCTCGACCGATGGGCATTTTTACCTCATGATAAAATTGAGGCTCAAATACTGCATACCGACATTTTTATTGTCACGGCTGATAAAAATGACACCTTACAACTTATTGATTATCAAATAATTAGAAAACAAAAACGTGATTATTTTCTTAAATCAAAAACGATTAGAAAGTTATTTGCGAGGGATTCGATAGCCATTGCAGATTCATTTTACCGTCGCTTTTTTATCAATAATTTGGTAAAAATTCAACCTGACGACCCCCTCAGTATTTCGCCCGATTCTTTAAAAGTTTTGTTCAAAAAAGAGCAATTATCTGTTAAAAATATTCAATCCGCATTTGCCAAAGACCGCTTGACTGCCACAGGTATTTTGCCTTACCATTTATTGTCTGTTCAAAAACAATTGACTGAAGCTTTCACTCAAAAAGATAAAAATCGTATTTTAAAATTGAGTGCAGAGCTAGGGCATTACCTCGCTGATGCCCACGTGCCTTTGCATACGCTTTCCAATTATGACGGTCAATTGACCAATCAAAATGGTGTTCACGCGTTTTGGGAAAGCCGTCTGCCAGAGCTTTTTGCCGATAATCAATATGACTTTTTTGTAGGAAGAGCAGAGTATATTGACAATCCCAAAGAATATTTTTGGAATGTCGTTTTAGAATCTAATAAATTGGTAGCCAATGTTTTACAAATAGAGAAAGAAATGAATCAATTTTTTTCAGTTGACAAAAAATATTGCATCGAAATCATCAACGGCGTAGCCATTCAAAAGCCCTGTTTCGACTATGCGAAGGCGTTTCATGATAAATTGGGTGGCATGGTGGAGGCGCGTATGCGAGCAGCTGTACTTGCATTGGGTTCGGCCTGGTACACCGCTTGGGTGGATGCGGGGCAGCCCGACCTTGCGAATTTGAAAATGATACCCCTCAGTATGGATGCCCAAAAAGAGGCAATATTGGCTGATAGCCTTATTAAAAACGGTAGTAAAATGCTTGGACGTGATGAAGGCAAGGATTAGTTGCTCGATTTCTTTTTGAAACTACATGCCTCAATCGAAACTGCTCCGCTGCTAACATCTATATTTTCTACTTTGCAGGAAACCCCTTCTTTGATAAATGTGAAAGATTGCAGTTTTTTATTCGATTTGAATTCCACATATTTTGGCGTTCCCCAAATATTTTTCTTTACATTCATAGGCTTCTCGCCATTCACCAATATATCCGCATCTCTCATTTCATCTTTAAGTTTAATATTGACTTTGTAGGTTTTCATTTCAAGTATATCAGGCGTGCTGGGTTTAGCCGGCGGCTTGTTAGATTCATTAGCCGTAGGGAAGGCAGGATTGGGTGGATAGCTATCTGAATTTTTATTTTTTTCATTGGCATTGGCTAGATTATATTTTTCTTTTTTCTGCTTGAGACGTGGACCTATTTTACTTGGTTTTGGTTTGGTAGATGTAACATCTTGATTTTTTTTAACAGGATAATCTTTGTTATCGACTTTTGGAGGCTCAGTATTGGCAAACACACCAAAAGTATCGGGTATGCCTGCTCCTGGTTGAATATTTTCAAGCAATGAATCAATATTCTGCTGAGTATTTTCTGCTAATTCGCTCTTGTTTTGAGAGAGATTTTGTGATGAACCATGCATATTAATTGAATCCTGTCCGGTAGAAACAACTACAGGTTCTTGATTAATATTGGCTTGCCGATAAATCAATAAACCTGTAATTGCAAAAATGACGGTCGCCATAGCTGAAACGATGGCTGTCATCGATTTTTTCTTAGGGGCAGACTGAGCCGCCGCAGCCGCCTGATTTTCAGTAACATTATAATTCAAATGGATATTGGTTTCTTCAAAGGCAATTTTACTATTGGTGACCGTTTCACGCTGTGGGATAGCAGCCGGTTCGATAGGTTGGTTGATAATAAAAACTTCTTTTTCGAGCACTATATCCCGTTTCCGTTCTCTGCCATCTATTTCTTCAATTACTGCTACTTTCAAAGTCAAGGGGAATTTACCTTCCATTATCGGCTTGACTTGAAAAATCCACTGGGTGTAATCATCGCTCGCTAAAAATTGCTCTTCTTCTGTAATGGTTCGGATTTGGAAAGCCGGCGTTTCGTTAAAATCCAACAGCTCAACGCCCATCACTTCGGCTATGCGGACGCTCTGAATGACGGTATCTTTGGTGAGTTGAAAATCGCGTGTCAAAGTCTCATCATCAAAAGCAATGCGGACGATGCAGCGGCTTTCTCTACCCAGCGGCATGATGCCGGGGATGTTGTGTAAAATGCGTCCACTGGATTTATTTTTAGCAGTATTGGATTGTAAAATAGTCGTTTTTTCAATTTTTTCAAGCAATTCGAGGATGGCGAAGTTGACTTGAGCGACTGTTCGATCATAGTCTTCTCTTGCCAAAATACCTTTTATCACACAATCCGATTTGGCATTTTGAAAACGACTTTCCAAAATAGTAGCGTCTGTCAGTATAGCAGTATCATAATCACAGATTTTTTCACGGAGCAAATGTAGAGCCTCTTCCGTTTTGCCATCGGCGATAAATTGGCGAATGGATTGTATAAATTCAATTTTGGTCATTGGTGGTAGATCAGATTTTAAAGACACCCCTCAGTATGGAGCAATAAAAATGAGTTTTTAAAAAGATAACTTAGTTCTTCGATTTTACATCAACTTTAATTACAAATTTAAACAAATTTATATGAATTTATAAGAAAAAACACGGTTGAATTTTTTTTAACATTTGTTTTTAATGAAAAAAAATGGCAGTTTTGCATATTAACATTTAGATTAAAACGTTTTATTTACATAGAAATACCTTTTTTAAGCACAAGCGTATCTTTTAAAACCCATTCTCTAACAATTCAGTCATAAGACAAACATGAAACAAATCGCGTTTTTATTCGCGCTCATAAGTAGCTTCGCTACTGCTACCGCCCAAACGAGCAATGCCGCCGACCAAGCAACGGCAGTGTACACCGTTCAGTTAGGGGCTTTTGATGATTATATAAAACAAGCTGATTTTGAAGCCATTCGCTCTTACGCCTATATATATAAGCGTAATGGGTTGGTATTTATCGGAGGCTTTAGTTCCGAAGAAGCCGCTGAGCCTGTTCTCGCGAAAGTAAAAGCTAAAGGTTACGACGATGCTTTCATAGCAACACGGTCTCTCAAAAAAGCTAAAACTGTTCATGCTATCCAATTAGCCAGCAAAGCGTCGGGCGAAGCCATTAATTGGAAAACGTATGCCAGAGTCGGCGATCTCTACTCCATGCCTAATGCTTCTCAAGTGCGCATCATGCACGGTTATTATACCAATATTGATGATGCTCGTATCAAATTGAAAGAAATTCAGAACATGGGCTTCGCTGATGCTTTTGTCAAAACGGTGAAAGATGTTCAGTTGACGCCGATTACAGAATTTGATACGGGGGATAAAAAACTCGTGGTTCAATCCGACCTTGTTGCGAGTGTGACACCCAAAGGCGGTGTGCCTGAATCTTACAGCAACGTTCCGTCCATCACTTCTAAACGCAAATCAGCTATCAAACTTCAAGAAGCTTTGAAAGAAGTAGGCACTTACGGCAGCACAATTGATGGACAGTTCGGAAAAGGCACTTCAACAGCTTTTGATAAAGCGATAAAATTCAATCGCCGTTTGAAAATGTATGACGAATTGTCTCAAAAATACAGCGGTTTTGAAGGCTGGGAAGATGTTCGTTTGCTGTTGACTATGACGCGTGAATTGAGTATCAAGGAAGATTTGCAGCCGTTAACACCTGATTTGTTAGGCAATTTGCCTGATGAAGCACTCACCGCAAAAGAGGCAAAAGCTGCTCTTGATTGGCATGCCAATACATGGAAAGGTTTGGAAAAATGGTCAGCTACTTCTCAATATAGCGATCAAGTTTATACAGCTTTGAAAGTTGCTTACTATCGTGCACTTGTTCATCTTGAAGATTATTATGCTGCAAAAGGTATAAAGGGTGAGAACGGAACGGCATTATCAGTTTCAGTTTTGAAAACTTTGATGGGTGAGGATATGCAAGGGTTCAATTAGAAATTTTTCTATAAAAAATCCGTTTTGAGTTATCAAAACGGATTTTTTTATGTTTCAAATGATTAATAAATGCCTTTGTACGTCTAAAAATTACAATAATTCAAGCAATCGTCGTAAAATTGTACTCTTTTATAAAATTTATATGTTTTTCGTACCCAATTTAATTATAAGAATGCCTCGCTACTGAGGGGTATATTTTATTATTTTAAAAAATCATTCTACTGTTGAAAAAATCCTATTTAGCTATCTTAATAATATTTTCAGTGCTGGTGATTGACCAAGCCTTAAAAATTTGGGTAAAAACCTCGTTTTACTACGGTGAAGAACGCGCTATCTTAGGGCTATCATGGGCGAAATTCCATTTCGTTGAAAACCCCGGTATGGCATTCGGATGGAAATTCGGCGGCGAGTATGGTAAACTTGCCTTGAGTATTTTCCGTTTAGCAGCTATTGGTTTTTTAATTTATTATATCTGTAAACTTATCAAACGCAACGCAAGCCAAGGGATGATCATTAGTTTTTCGCTTATTTTAGCGGGTGCTTTGGGGAACATTATTGACTCAACCTTTTACGGATTTATTTTTTCGGAATCTGATTATCATTTTTCAAGTACCCCAGCACATTTTGTTGGTTTTGGCAAGGGACATGAAAATTTTTTACAAGGCAAGGTGGTTGATATGCTATTTTTCCCTTTTTGGTGCGACTCCTTAGGCAATGCTCTTTTTTTTCAACACGTTTTTAATATTGCAGATTCTGCTATTACCATTGGTGTTTTGAGCTTACTTTTGTTTCAACGCAAATGTTTTAATAGCTTCCACAAAAAATCGAGAGATACTCAAAACAGTGAAATCGAGCATTCTATCGGAAACGATGCATCAATTGTACTTGAAAATAAAGATACACAAATAGCTTAAAAGGGAATTTCACTACGAGCGGAGCGTGGCAGAAGGGGATAGTTTAAAAAATGTTAAAAAAAAATTGAAATTGAAAAAATCACATTTAGCCATATTGATTATCTTTTTAGTGCTTGCCATTGATCAAGCCTTGAAAATATGGGTTAAAACCTCATTTTGCTACGGAGAAGAACGCGCCTTATTAGGACTTTCATGGGCGAGGTTGAATTTTGTTGAAAACCCAGGCATGGCGTTCGGATGGAAATTCGGCGGTGAATATGGCAAATTGGCATTGAGTCTTTTCCGCATTGTTGCTATTGGATTCCTGATTTATTATGTCGGTCAACTCATCAAACGGGGTGTTAGCAACGGGCTTATTACCAGTTTTTCATTGATATTAGCAGGTGCCATAGGTAATATTATTGATTCAGCTTTTTATGGTTTAATTTTTTCAGAATCTGACTATCATTGTTCAGGTGGGCCTGCCAAATTATTCCCAGCAACAGGTGGCTATGAGAGCTTTCTGCATGGCAGAGTAGTTGACATGCTGTTTTTCCCTTTCTGGCGTGATGAAATAGGCAATGCTGTTTTTTTTCAACCTGTTTTTAACATAGCCGATTCAGCCATTACTCTTGGCGTCATCAGTATTTTGTTGTTTCAACGCCATTATTTCAGTGGGCATGATGAAAAAGTGACTGCTCCTAAAAGCATCTCTCAAGAAGATATATTTGAGAAATATGACGACCAAGTTATCGTCGATAAAAATCCCCTTGATACAATGAGTGAAAATGGTCATAATGCTGTTTCGACCGAAAATACTGAGGGGTATAAATCTAAAGAGGCTGATGAATCAGTGGATAATATAGCAGCCGAAGATGCCAAAATTGATAAAAATAATGGAGAACCATAATAAATTGATAAATGATTTAAAATATTGATAATCAATTATTTATCTTAAAAAAAACGTCCGATTGTATATAGCAATCGGACGTTTTTTATGTGGTGCTGAACAGCCATTTCGAGTACAGGTTTTAATAATAAAGAAAAAACGGTTCAAAAATTAAACTGTTTATCAAGGATTACGTTAAAAACAGTAGCGTTTTTTTAATAATAACAGCGTTATTTATGCTCGAAATTGATTTCACTCAAAGCTAAATTTTTTTTAATTATCCAATAAATATGAACCAATTAACCGATGAGATGACCCCTCAGTATTTGCTGCGAAAAATCCACGAACAGCACCGCCTGAATATGTGTCCGATGCCATCAAAGCGCAAAGCACAGCAATGGATAGATAGGCTGATAGATATGCTTTTCCCAGTCCGCTGTGAGGAATTTTTCAATGAATTGGAAATACGTCAGTTAGAACTACAATTATGGGAATTGCTGCTACCGCTTGAAAATCAAATTTCATCCGTTGAAGATATAACTAAGAGTTTTTTCAATCGTATTCCTTTGGTTTACAATGCTTTACAAGCAGACGCCGAGGCTTTTTTAGCGTTCGACCCTGCGGCACACTCCATCGAAGAAGTGGTAACTGCTTATCCTGGTTTTTATGCCATTGCTGTTTTTAGGCTATCGCATGAGCTTTATGATTTGAAAATCCCTATCTTACCGCGTATGATTTCAGAATATGCTCATAGCTTGACGGGTATTGACATCAACCCCGGCGCAACTATTGGCTCAGGCTTTTTTATTGATCATGGCACGGGTGTTGTGATTGGCGAAACTTCTAATATTGGCAATAATGTCAAAATATATCAAGGTGTCACGCTCGGTGCGTTGCAAGTATCAAAGTCAGAAGCCCATAAAAAACGCCATCCGACTATCGAAGATAATGTGGTCATTTATTCAGGTACGACGATATTGGGCGGAAAAACAGTCATCGGGCGAGATTCAATTATCGGTGGAAACGTTTGGTTGACTGAGGGGGTGCCTTCTTACTCGCTCGTGTATCATAAAAGCGAAATTAGAGTAAGAGCCAATAAAGATTTTGAAGAGCCTATTAACTTTGTTATTTAAATAGAAGTTTGATAATCAATATTTTATAAAAATAAATTTTTTTAAATTATGAAATTTAATACCGTTTTAGAATCAATTGGAAACACACCGCATGTGCGTTTAAACAAATTATTTCCCTCCGATTATGAGGTTTTTATAAAATTGGAAAGAGCCAACCCAGGTGCGAGCATCAAAGACCGTATCGCGCTTTCGATGATTGAAGACGCCGAAGAAAAAGGTATTTTGAGCAAAAACAGCGTCATCATCGAGCCGACCTCAGGCAATACTGGCATCGGTTTAGCGATGGTATGCGCCGTGAAAGGATATAAACTCATCCTCGTCATGCCCGAATCCATGTCTATCGAGCGCCGCAAAATCATGTCCACTTATGGCGCGAGCTTCGAACTGACGCCTCGTGAAAAAGGTATGAAAGGTGCTATTGAAAAAGCGGCTGAATTGGTGAATGCCAACCCCAATGCATGGATGCCACAACAATTCAGCAATAAAGCCAATATCAAAGTACATCGCGAAACAACGGCAATCGAAATTCTAAATGATTTTCCTGAAGGCTTGGATGCCATCATCACAGGTGTGGGTACAGGCGGACACATTACAGGCATAGGTGAAGTTTTGAAACCTAAATTTCCCAATTTGAAAGTTTTCGCTGTTGAACCAGCGGCATCACCCGTTATAAGCGGCGGTAGCCCTGCACCCCATCCGATTCAAGGCATCGGCGCAGGGTTTGTTCCAGACAATTTGCATCGTGAAATATTGGATGGTGTCATTACCGTTACCAAAGAGGAGGCTTTTGAAATGACCCAACGGCTTGCCAAAGAAGAGGGCATTTTAGCAGGTATTTCTACAGGTGCATCGCTTGCAGCAGTTGCTAAAAAAATACAGGAAATGCCTAAAGGTTCACGCATTTTGACCTTCAATTATGATACAGGCGAGCGTTATTGGTCTGTGGAAGGTTTGTTTTAGTGCATATAAAATTCATAGAACTTGCAGCAAGTTCCAAAACTTGCTGCAAGTTCTATGAATTTTTTATTTTTCAATCAAAAGCCTTCGCAATCCTCGCTGCCAAAGCTGCATTATTTATCACCAATTGAATATTCGTTTTCAAACTCAACCCCTCAGTAATTTGCTCAATTCGGTTTAGTAAAAAGGGGGTAATTGCCTTGCCTTTGATGCCTTGTTTATCCGCTTCCTGCAAGGCTTTTTCAATAGCTTCATTAATTAATGCAGGATTAGCTTCAAATTCAAGGGGTACGGGATTGCCTATCAGAACGCCGCCTTTCAAAGGAATTGCCCATTTCACTCTCAACATTTCAGCGATGCCCCCTTCAGTATCGAAGCGATAATCTACATGAAAACCGCTTTTTTGAGTAAAAAATGCAGGAAAATCATCTGTTTTGAAGCCAATAACAGGCACGCCATACGTTTCTAAATATTCTAAAGTCAAACCAATATCCAAAATAGATTTAACGCCCGCGCACACTACGGCTACATCCGTTCGCGCCAATTCCTGCAAATCTGCTGATACATCAAACGTCTCATCCGCGCCCTTGTGAACACCCCCGATGCCGCCTGTTGCGAAGATTTTGATACCCGCCAGGTGCGCAATAATCATCGTTGACGCCACTGTGGTTGCACCGTTTAAGCCTTTAGCAATCATTATCGGCATATCTCGACGACTCACTTTAGCGACAGATTGCCCTTGTTTACCTAATATTTCAATTTCATCCACACTCAATCCGGCTTTCATTTTTCCGTTAATGATTGCAATAGTGGCAGGTATTGCGCCATTTTCGCGGACACAAGCCTCCACTTTCAAAGCCATTTCTACGTTTTGAGGATACGGCATACCATGAGAAATAATAGTAGATTCAAGCGCAACAATGGGCTTTTTATCATTCAAAGCTGCTTGTACTGAAAGGGGTATTTCAAGAAATAACGACATAAATATTTTTATTTTAATTCATAAAGTATTAATTATCAATTCAATAATCAAATTATTGACAGAAATACTGAGGGGTCACGTTTTAGCGCAACCCCTCTATTTTTTTTAAACAAAAAGTTTTAATATTTTTTCAACGACAAATCGCTTATCACCCAATCACTCATAATTTATCCTTGTCTTTTTTTAATTTCATCTCTAATAAGAGCCGCTTGCTCATAATCTTCATTTTGAAGCACTTCTGCCAGCATTCTATCGAGTTCGTCCATGCTCAAGTGGGCTAATTGACCTTTGCTATCCGATGCTCTGCCGCCCGTGCTCGTTGTGCTTTTGCTGGCTTTACCTTTGCTAGCGGGTGCGCTGCTGCTGGCAGTTTCTTCGGGTTCTTCCAAGACAACTCCTGCTGCTTCGAGGATAAACTCGTAAGTGTAAATGGGGCAATTAAAACGCACTGCCATCGCTAAGGCATCGCTCGTTCGGGAGTCAATTTCGATAATTTTACCTTCTTTTTCGCAAATGAGCTTGGCATAAAAAACGCCATCCAGCAGATTGCTAATAATCACTTCTTGAAGATCTACTCGAAAAGTATCGAGGGTATTTTTGAAAAGATCATGCGTCAAAGGGCGATTAGGTAACATTTTCTCTACCGCTACCGCTATCGCCTGCGCCTCAAATGCACCGATGATGATGGGCAAACGACGGTTGCCTGTGCGCTCGCCCAATACCACAGCATAATTGTGCGTTTGCGTCATGCTCGGCTGTAAGCCGACTATATCTAATGAAATTTTTTTCATAGAAATCAGGGTCAAATTTTTACTAATGGTAATAAAAAAATACTATTCCTCAGTAAAACATGCAATTTAATAAAATTTGAACATATTAACAACGCAAAAAAGCGCGCAAAGTTAATATTTTCTATTAAAAAAATTAATCAATTTTGGATGAATCATTAAAATTTGAGACGATTGGGGAAATAATATTGTTGAAATCATTTTTAAGCAACAAAAAATAGAGTCTTAATCTCAAAAAAATAAACCTATAAGATTTTTAGGTCTTATAGGTTTAAGGATAAAACTAATATTATAGTGGTCTAATCTCTAATGTCTTATTCTCTAAAATCTACTTATCTTGCTTAGCGAATACTTTTTTCAACAAGTCACTCACCCGCTCAGCAGGATTTTTCCGAATAGCCAATTCCTTTTTAGCGACCATCGAAAATAGCCCGTTCAAAGCCTGTGTAGTGACATAATCGTCGAGATTAGGATTGGCTTTTTGCACCAACGGTATTTTATTATAGGCTGTAGTACCATCTGTCCAATATTTACGCGCTTCAAATTTATCGAGCGAAGCAATAATTATCGGGTTAAATTCATCATAAAGTTGCTTGAAAGTGGTTTTTTTAAGGTATTCAGTAGCGGCATTTTTTTCACCCATCAAAATATTCATCGCATCTTTCAAAGTCATTTGCTTGATGGCATTCATAAATATGGGCTTGGCTTTCACCGCTGCATCTTCTGCTGCCGCATTGATTTTCTCAATCGCTTTTTCTTCAAAATTGCTAAAACCAGGAACCATTTTGAGCTTGTCTGCTACCGAACGGGCTTCCGGCGGTAAAAGAATTTTATATGCCGAATTGAGATAACCACCTTTTTGAGAGAGGGCATCCGAGCCTTTGCTGATACCGATTTGAAGTGCCTCTTTCAATCCGTTGCCAATATCGTCGTTTGAGAGGCTACCGCCGCCTGCTAAAATGCCCTTGGCTTTATCTCTCAGTTTGTCAAACTGAGCATTACTTGTTATCGATAAACTGATAAATAAGAGTAGAAATAAACCAATTTTCTTTGTCATGTTATTTTTTTTAATTTGTAAAATATTGAATTTCATTAATTTATAATTTTTCAAAACAATTTATATCTTTTTTTACTTAATTGTCATTGCGAGCGGTAACGCGGCAACTGAGGGGGTAAAACTGTTCTATCACTTAATCATGCAAAAGTATTTATATAACGTTGTGTTCATTAAATTCTTTATCAAAACTTCGTTAAATTATGCTTAAAATTTTGATGAATAGAATTTTATACGCCTATTTGCTTAGTGCCTTGCAATGACAATTATATGAAAATTTACTAATTTTTGCATAATTTCTCCTATATTTGCCCCCGAAATGGCAAGAATTATCGGCATAGATTATGGAACAAAACGCATTGGAGTAGCAACAACTGACCCTTTGCAAATCATATCAAGCCCCTTAGAAACGGTGGCAACGCCGCAGATTTATGAGTTTTTAAAAAATTATTTTTTTACAGAAGAGGTCGAATCTATCATCGTTGGTGAGCCCAAAAAATTGGATGACACGGAGGCGGATATTATGCCGCAAGTCCGTACTTTTGTCAAAAAATTGAATCAACTTTTCCCTGATATTACTGTTCACATGCAAGATGAACGCTATACGTCTCGAGAAGCTCAAAGGGTAATTTTGAACAGTGGTATTAAAAAAATGAAGCGGCGAGATAAGACGCTCGTGGATAAAATCAGTGCCTCCATTATCCTACAAGAATGGATGAAAGCGAGTGGAAAATGGGTTTAATAGTTATTGGTTATTAGTTGTAGGTTATTGATTTTTTGAAATATTCTGAAATAAGACAATATATAAATTCTTTATTTTCAATGATTTTACCGATATATGCCTACGGGCAACCTGTTTTAAAAAAAGTAGCAGAGGATATTAATCCTAATTATCCTAACTTAGAAATTTTACTGAATAATATGTGGGATACCATGTATGATGCGCACGGCGTAGGCTTGGCTGCCCCTCAAATTGGCTTATCGATTCGCCTGTTCGTTATAGATAGTGAGCAAATTGAGAAAGAGGATTACCCCGACCACACCGGTTTTAAACGAGTATTTATCAATGCGCATAAAGTAGAAGAGGTCGGCGATAAATGGAGTTATGAAGAAGGCTGTTTGAGCATTCCGAACATCAGAGGCGAGGTGATGCGTCCACCGGTTTTGAAACTTCGATATTTAGATGAAAATTTTGTGGAGCATGTTGAGGAGTTTGAGGGTATTAATGCCCGCGTGATTCAGCATGAATACGATCATTTGGATGGTATCTTATTCACGGATAGGCTTTCACCTGTGAAACGCACTTTGATTCGCAATAAATTGGAAAATATTCGTCGGGGAAAAACGAGTGCAGAGTACAAAATGAAGTTTGTTGTTAAATAATATTAACCCTTTCATACTTACCTATCGAAATACTTTGAAAATGAAACGTCTTTTAATTGAGTTTTACAACGCTTTGGGCGGTAACGAAAAGAAGGTCTTTTGGTTTGGCGCTATTGTTTTCAGCATTGGCTTTGTTCTATTGATAGATGTTTTGAAACCCCCAAGTTGGTTTGGTTGGAAAGAAACAAAAGGTACTATTTTACAAGCTCAGGGAGCAAAAGGCGGCATATTTAGCGGCGGCAGCACCACTTTTTTGATTCAATACCAAACGCTGGAAGGTCAAACTTTAGAAGGCACTTATAAAATTTCACCCCTCATTTTGAAAACCATGACAGGCTTGCGGGTATTTTATAAAGCCAATAATCCAACAGAATTTTATCTCCATAATCCTACGAAACTGACTATTGCCTTAACATGCCTCATTTTTGGTTCTGTTGTCAGTTTGTCTTTTTATTTATATTATCGGGACAAACAGAAAGGGATAGATTATGATTAAACTCTTATCATAAACTTGCATAATACGCTAAACTTTCCTTAATATACTGAGGGGTCGCTGTGCAATTCACTTCTACCTCGCCCGTACTTTTTAGCAAACTGAAATTAATTTCATCGCCTTCATTCTTTTTGTCTTGCTTCATCAGTGAGATAAGATATTCAAAATCAAACTGTTGAATATTGTATTTTCCATAATGTTTTAAAATGAAATCTTTAATTTCATTTAAATCTTTTATTGGAAGTTCTTTTACAACATAAGATAAATAGCCTTCGCAAATCATGCCTATCGCAATCGCTTCGCCGTGAGTCAGCGGATTGTCAGTATCTAATGCAGCACTTTCCACAGCGTGACCGATGGTATGCCCAAAGTTCAACGCCTTACGAATACCTTTTTCAAAAGGATCAATTTCGACAATTCGCTGCTTTATTTTCAAAGATGGAACAAGATACTCAGCCCAATTGATAGTGGATAAATCATTGATTGTCATTAAATTATGCCATTGTTGTACATCCGCTATCAAAGCATGTTTAATGATTTCGCCAAAGCCACTGAGTATTTCACGCGGTGGTAAGGTTTCTAAAAACTGAGGGGAGATAAATACCGCTTTCGGATTATTGAAAACGCCAATCGAATTTTTGACATTAAAAAAATCAATCCCTAATTTGCCACCGATGGAAGAATCTACTTGCGAAAGGAGAGTAGTCGGCATTTGTATAAAATCAAAACCGCGCTTGAATGTTGAAGCGCAAAAGCCGCCCATATCGCCCATGACACCGCCGCCTAAAACGATGAGTAAAGCATTTCGCCCCGCACCAGCCTTAAACATCTCGCGCCAAACGGTTTGACAAGTGTCTATATTTTTATGCAACTCGCCTGCAGGCACAACGATTTTATGAATATCCGCAGGGAAATGCACTCTAAATCTTTCAAAACAAGCCCCCTCAGTATTTTCATCAACTAAGACGAGGGTTTGAGTATATTTTTTTTCTTTTAAAAAATTCTGAAAGGCATCCCAAAAATCACCTATATATATGGTGTAGTTGGAGAGTTGTACAGTTTGCATTTTAAACAGAAATTGAAAGGTTAGGTAAAGGTTAGGTTTAGTTAACGGTTTTTATTTTTTTGCAAAAAAACGAAAAACCGTTAACTAAACCTAACCTTTACCTAACCTTTCAATTTCTGTTAAATAAACTTAGGATTGTTTAAGGTGCAATATCTAATGTATAGTTTGTCTAATATCTACAGGTCTAAAGTCGAAACGACTTCAGTCGTCCAAGCGACAGGTTTATCTGAAAAGAGGATTTTAGTTTTTGCCCAAGTGGTTTTGAATAATTCGGATTGGCGATAGGATTCGAGTGATCCCTCAGTATCCCAAATACTGAGGGTGAAAAAAATGTGTGGAGTCGTTTTATCTTGAAGAAGTTCGACGTATTGGCAGCCGTTCATGGCGCGTATTTTATGTTTGGAGTTTTCAAAAATTTCTTTAAAATCTTCGATATTATTTTCGTGAAAAGTAAGTTTGACAAGTCTTTTTATCATAAATGGAGTTGGTTAATTTATAAAATCAATCTGAATGCCATCCTCAATTTTCAAACCAAGCATTTCAGCGGCTTTACCCATATTAATCGAAATTTCGAGATAATCAGAATTGAAAATGCACAACGTATCGCCAATAGGCACATCATTATAATTTTCAGAGAGTTTTGTAATGGGGTCATGGCGTTTGAAATAGAGTTGAAAATTTCGCCCTCGTCCTACTTTTTCAAAAAGCGAGCGCGTAACATTCATCACAACATTGTCGTAATTATCTATGTGAATGACTGCGCCGCGAATTTGAGCAGGTGCAATAACCGGTTGCAAAGTGATGCGTTGAACCATATCATCTACCACTGACCACATCTCCGCAAGGGGTTTTTCAGAAACGATGACATCGAGCGCATCTGCAAAAGCTTCTTTGACGTGTTGAAAATTGAGCCCTTGAAATGGGATCTCATACACATACTGAGGGGTGTCTTCAAAGATGAGTGTGAAAATGCCATTATCAGGTCCAATGAAGTAATGATTGTGGTGATGAAGAACCAAAAAACGGTTTTTTTCACCGCCAAAATTGTTGACACTGACGATGTGAATAGAGCCTTCGGGGAACTGATGCCAAGCATTTTTGAGGGTAAAAGCGGCTTGAACTATATCATGATTCTTGATGTTATGAGAAATATCCACAAAGTTCAACGCTTGATGCCGCATGAGCATAGCCCCTTTCAAGACAGGAGCATAATAGTCTTGTAAGCCAAAATCTGTGGTCAAGGTAACGATGTGCATTTGGGCATATTAAATTAAAAAAAATAAAAGTTTAACACTTGATTTATTGGGAAACATAACGTTATTTTAGGCGAAATTAAAAAGGTATTAATTGAAACACGTTAATTTTGTACCAAATTTTTAATTTTAAATAACCCCTTCAGTTGCTTTTATACCTTGCAATGACATTAATTCAATTTTGCATCTTTAAAAGTCTGTATTTCAGTGATTTATAAAAATTTTAAAACTTAATATAAAAACAATCTAAAACCATATTTTTTGAGCGAAATTATTTTGAACATCGAAGGCGTTGATTTAGTAGAACTCTACGGTGAGAACAACGCGAAATTAAATCTCGTCCGCAAGGCTTACCCTGATGTCACCATTACATCACGCGGTTCCAAATTAACAATAAAAGGCGATGGAAAGAGCGACCCGCAACGCGTCAAAGACAAAATTGAGATGATGGTGCGGATGCTTCGTGAGCGCAAAGACCTCACGCCTCATGTCGTGGAGGACATGCTCGCGGGCGAAAATCCGTACGATACACTGCTGCCCAATGCTGTTAGCAACGTGACCATCGTGCATGGCAAAGAGGGTGCGCCCATCCGAGCCAAAACACGGAATCAGAAGAAACTCGTGGATGCTATCGAAACCAGCGATATTGTCTTCGCAGTGGGTCCGGCAGGTACAGGCAAAACCTACGTGGCGGTCGCTATGGCAGTGCGAGCCTTGAAAAATCGAACGGTCAAAAAGATTATCCTCACCCGCCCTGCGGTAGAAGCCGGTGAAAACTTGGGCTTTTTGCCTGGCGATTTGAAGGAAAAAGTTGATCCATACTTGCGTCCGCTTTATGACGCGCTCGATGATATGTTTCCAGCGGATAAGCTCGCGCAGTTTATGACCAATCGGACAATCGAGATTGCGCCGTTGGCATTTATGCGTGGTCGGACGCTACATGATGCTTTTATCATCCTTGATGAAGCGCAAAATACAACGCCACCGCAAATGAAAATGTTCCTCACGCGCTTGGGTCCGAACTCAAAATGCGTAGTGACGGGTGACTTGACTCAGATTGACTTGCCTTGGAATGTCAAATCAGGCTTGCGCCAATCATTAGATATTTTAAGGGATATTGAAGGCATTGAAAAAGTATGGCTCACGGCTGAAGATGTGGTGCGTCACCGCCTCGTGAAAGACATTATCAAGGCATATGATTTTGATGATGAACGTCAAAAAGCGCGGAGGGAAGCGGAAAAAGCCGCTAAAGATAATCCTCAAGCTGTTGAGAAAAAAGTTGAGAATACGGTTAAAATACAAGAAAATGGCTCTGAAGCACGTTCTACAGATGCAAATGTCATTGCGAAGTATGAAGCAACTGAGGGGGTAAAAGAGTAATTGAATAATTGAAATTAAACATTTTAATACAACAAATGCCATTTTTCTAAGGGAAGATGGCGTTTTTTTTAAATAAAAATTAAATTTGCAGATACTTTAATTTCAAAAAATAAATAATATGGCTATCGAAGAACTCGAATTACTCAAATACCCAATTGGTAAATTTCAAAAGCCTGAAACGCTGACTGAAAAGCATATTCAACTTTGGATTCAAGATGTGGCACTTTTGCCTCATCAAATCCGTCAAGCAGTGAATGAATTGACCGACGAACAGCTCGATACACCGTATCGTCCTGACGGTTGGACGGTTCGCCAAGTGGTGCATCACGTAGCGGATAGTCATATGAATGCGTATATCCGTTTCAAATTGGCTCTGACGGAAGAGAATCCGACGATAAAACCTTATGAAGAAGCCCTCTGGGCTGAGTTGCCAGATTCAAAAATGGATATTGAAGTATCGTTGAATATTATTGATAATGTCCATGCTCGATGGGTCACGATACTGAGGGGTATGACGGAGACGGATTTTGAACAAACCTTTTTTCATCCCGCACAACAAAAGTCCAGTGCCTTAAAAGCGATTGTCGGCATGTACTCTTGGCATGGCAGACATCATGTGGCGCATATTACAAACTTGAAAATTAGGGAAGGGTGGCAGTGAATTTTAGTGAAAAGTGATGAGTGAAAAATGAAAAGTGATGAGTGAAAAATCTTCGCTCATCACTTTTCATTTTTCACTAAAAAAAGGGCAACCACTTTTCGCATTGCGGTCACCCCTCACACTATGAAACACTATAATTTATCTTTATTCAGAATTGAATTTTTCTTAATTGAACAACAAATTTATGGTTTGATTCTCAGATTTGAAAACAATCGCGTTCTTTTTTTAACATTAAATTCAAAAAGTATTTTTATATACTATAAAACACTCATGTTAACCGAATTTTAATTCAAGAAAATCTTACCATTGTACCAGTCATTTTCAATGATTGCTTCATTTTTACGATAAAATTTGATAGCTGGCTCATTCCAATCCAAAACTTGCCATTTCACTAAACGACATTCCTTTTGACGAGCAATTTCTAAAAAAGTTTCAAAAAGCATCTGACCAACGCCATATTGTCGATAATTTTCTGTTACAACAAAATCTTCAAGGTACAACATCCGCCCTTTCCAAGTCGAATATGCCATGTAGTAAAATATCATACCCACGATTTCGCCTTGCTTTCCTAAGGATGCATCCATATTGACGGCAACATGAGATTCAAAAATGCCGGCTTTAAAATCCCTTAAATAATCTTCGATGCTAGCAGTATGGGCTTCGGGCGCGCGCTCATAAACGGCTAATTCATGCACAAGCGCGTGTATAGTAGTCATATCTGCTTCAGTAGCCAAGCGAATGATGATATTATTTTTCATAATTTAAAATGCTTTTGATTTGAATAGGCGAAACTAAAAGTAAAAATAATAATTTTTGTGGCACTGAATGCAACAGTGCTAAATATGCGAATATTGGGTTAAAAGAGCCAAAAAAGTAAAGCGGTAGCGATAGCCCCAAAGATGTGAGTAATTAAACCGTTTGTAGCTCTAACTTTAG
>JAYTON010000545.1:0-2518 GCA_043747725.1 Saprospiraceae bacterium | reverse complement strand
TATTTAGGTTCACCCTTTAAAAGGCTTCACAAATTGTCAACAGAATGTTATTTTGTTGACAATTTGTGAAGCCTTTTACAGGGTAACCCAACTTAAAACATTGATTATCAATGCTTTAAGTACCCTATTTTTTTTACGCTTTACAATAATATTATCCCATCTCAGCTTCCACAGATTTGACTTCAGGAATCATACGCGTCAACATACCTTCGATACCTGATTTCAAAGTCACCGTAGATGAAGGGCAACCGCTGCAAGAGCCTTGCAAAATCACATAAACAGTGCCTTTATCAAATGCTTTGAATTCGATATTGCCACCGTCCATTTCTACTGCTGGCTTCACGTAAGTATCAATTAGGTCTTTGATGCGTTTCACCAATTCGCCATTATCGCCTTCATACTGAGGGGTATCATTTTGAATGGCAGCTATCGCCTCAGCAAAGCCTTCCTTCAAAATAATGCCATCATCTTCAATGAAATTTTTGATAAATTCCTTGATTTTAAGCATTATTTCTGCCCACTCATAATTGAATTCCTTTGATATTGTTACAAAGTTGTTGCAAATGTACACGCCTTTCACGAACGGCATTTCAAATAGAGCAGCACCCAACGGCGACCATTCTTTTGCTAATGCTTCTTCGCGGAAATCAGCCGTGCCACGATATAACATCCTGTTCGTAACGAATTTCAAAGATTCGGGATTCGGTGTTTGCTCGGTGTATAAAAGCACCGGCGTTTTCGTAGCTGCTTCCATATTCATAGTGGCGAATTCATTCGCCTAAAATTTTAATGAAAAAATAATTTTATTACTTCTCTCTATTTAGAAAGATTCTACAAAAGTAACGTTTTTTTAGGGTTTTAGTTTACTTTTTACCTTTGATCTTTAATTTTTTAGAAAAATAATAAGCCAAATTACTGAGGGTTATTATTTTTCAAAAAATCAATATTCCTTTTCAACCCTTCATATTTTGTCCGTTTCACAGCAGAATTTTTAAAAATTTCCTTGAAAACATCCTCGGTTATTTCAAACCATTCTTCTTTTGTCATTTCTAACAGTTGTGGATGCGCTTCAAATTGTGGTTCATTGTGCTTTGTTGAAAATCGATTCCAGGGGCAAACATCTTGACAAATATCACAACCAAACATCCAGCCCTCCATTTGGCTTTTATACTGAGGGGGTATGATTTCATTTTTCAATTCAATGGTCAAATACGAAATACACTTTGAACTATCCATCAAATAGCCTTCTGACGAAATGGCTTCCGTCGGGCAGGCATCTATACAACGCGTACAGGTGCCGCAATAGTCCTTCATCGGCGTATCATAGACCAATTCCAAATCTATTATCAACTCCGCCAAGAAAAAATAAGAACCTGCCTTTGGATTAATCAATAAAGTATTTTTTCCAATCCAACCCGTTCCGCTTCGCTTCGCCCAATCCCTTTCCAGTACTGGGGCAGAGTCAACAAATACGCGTCCACTGACTTCACCTACTTCCTCATTGATAAAGTGCATGAGGTCTTTCAATTTATCTTTTACGACTAAGTGATAATCTTTTCCATAAGCATATTTTGATATTTTAGGCGCATTAGGGTATGTTTGCTTTTCATCTGTAAAATAATTGAAGAGCAACGTGACCACCGATTTAGCACCATTAACCAATTTACGAGGGTCAATACGTTTATCAAAATGATTAGCCATATAGCCCATTTTTCCATGTAAACCTTGATTGAGCCATGCCTCCAAGCGGCGAGCCTCCTCATCCATTTGCTCCGCTTTGGCGATGCCGACAAATCCGAATCCTAAACGATAGGCTTCTTGTCGTATTTTATCAGAATAGCTTTGTATCATTAAAGTATCGCAGAACTCCAGTTCCGCATTCATTTAGAAAGTCAATTATGAACGGAACTGGAGTTCCGCGATACGATGAGTCATTTCACCCTCAAATTTCCTCGAAGATACTGAGGGGTATGGAATAATTCAAACCGATTTAAGAAACCTCTGCTCTTTAATTACGTCTTAATACAAAACGTAATTTCTTAAAGTTTAGATTCGTGATAATTTTTCAAGCCCAAACATCGTTTTATTAGAAATTTTGAATCATGAAATTTAACTTTTATATCCTTTCATCTTCATAAAAAAAATATCTTTTAATCATAAAACATAGCGGTGTTGTGATGCCGCTTTACATTAAAGAAATGAAAAAAATCCTGCTTTTTAGTCTAATCGCCGTTCTTTTCGGAAGTTGTAGCAATGTGGATGTGGTGGAAAATAAAGATGAAACCGGACGCCTTGTAGAACGCTATACCGTCAATAAACAAACAAAACTCAAAGAAGGATTGCACGAGGCATTCTTTGCGACGGGTAGTAAATCAGAAGAATCTACTTATAAAAATGGTATATTAAGAGGAGAACAAATTTTTTATTACGAAAACGGACAAATTCAAGAAGTCCGCAATTTTGATAACGATGGTAGTTTTTCAGGCGCGTATAAATCTTATCATGAAACAGGTAAGTT
>JAYTON010000544.1:0-3063 GCA_043747725.1 Saprospiraceae bacterium | reverse complement strand
GTAAATAACCCTTACCAAAACGAAGAGGTGCGACGATTATCGTTGTACCTCTTTACTTTTATACCCTATCGTGATGATAAAAAATTCATAACTCATGATAAACGACTCATTGCTCTCCATCACCATCGTGCAAGCCGACCTCAGTTGGGAAAATAAAGCGCACAATTTCAAAAAATTCGATGATATGCTAAGTCAGGTTAAAAATACTGATGTCATTGTCTTGCCCGAAATGTTCACGACCGCTTTTTCAATGAATCCTACCAAATTTGCTGAGAATTTATTTGGCGACACCTTTAATTGGATGACTCAAAAATCCAAGCAACTCAATGCAGCCATTACAGGCAGTTTCATCTGCGTTGAAAATGGCAAATATTATAACCGTTTGATTTGGATGCAACCCGATGGCAATTATTTTAAATATGATAAACGGCATCTTTTCTCTTTGGCAGGCGAAAATGCTCATTATACTGAGGGGGCGCAAAGAGTGACTTTGGAATGGCGCGGCTGGCGTATTTGTCCTTTGATTTGTTACGATTTGCGTTTCCCCGTTTGGAGTCGAAATGTATTGATACCTACATTTGGCAGAAGCGAAACAGAGGTAGGATATTATGATTTACTGATTTATGTTGCTAATTGGCCCGAGCGGAGAAGCAATGCTTGGAAGACATTGAGTGCTGCCAGAGCCATCGAAAATCAGGCTTATGTGGTAGTTGTCAATCGAGTTGGCAACGATGGAAACGGTATTTATCACAGCGGCGATAGCGCTATAATCGACTATGCAGGGGCTGTGTTATTTTCACAGGCTCATACTGAGGGGGTACACACGACCATACTTTCTCGTTCAAAAATGACCGATTTCAGAAATAAATTTGGCTTTCTTGCCGACCAAGACTCGTTCAATTTATAATATGAGATTTTTGGTTATTTTTAAAATTTATTTTTTTATAAAACATTGGTAATCAATTGTTTATGTTTGTTTATTTGAATTTGTAAGTATATTACACAAAAAAGTATCCCAATTAAAAATTTGCCAAAAGATGAAAACAAAAAAGAAAAATTTGAAAAAAGATGAAAAAAAAGATGAAAATTAAAAAACCTTTTCTACCTTTGTTTCAGCAAGGTAAAGATACTACACAGGAGACGGTAAGTTTTATTTGCTATTTCACGTTAGGACACAATTTAATTTTGGACGCTTTCTCCACCGTCCGTTAACTAAATCTATAACATCATGGAAGGACAGAGTGAACTCTCGTACCCTACGAAACGATCTTTTATAATCCTACCACTCTTACTCACACTCATTTTACCAAACCTCAACGCAAACACTGACAACATCCCAATACCTTTAACTGCCAATTTTGCAAAATTAACTTACAAGGCAGTTCCGATTTTTGCTAACACTTTAACCACATTTAATAGTCTCAAGTCTGCTAATTTCAAAGCGAGCGAATCTACCGCTGCTCTCGAAACAAATGCTGCTGTCTCGATTGCGTTTGAAGAAGCCAATATTATAGGAAAAGATGCCGCCAATACGGTTACATCTTCCTTATTTTCAACGGCAACTACATCGCGAGAAGAGCGTAGAAAATACGTTGCCGGCTTCGCTGAGTCACATGCAGATTGGGGTTTCAAATATCGTTACGGTGGTACTTCTATCGAAAACGGTATTGATTGTTCTGGTTTTACGCGCTACGTTTTGAATTATTTTGATATTAAAACAGGCAGATCAGCCGACGCACAATTTGAAGTAGGGATTAAAATTCCTGTAGCCTCTGCGAAAGCAGGTGATTTGGTTTTCTTCGGTTGCAAAAAAGGTATTAGCCATGTGGCGATGGTCGTTTCAAATGACGAAAAGGGTTTAATCGTCGTACACAGCACTACTTCACGCGGCATTATTAAAGAGAACATTACAGAATCTGAGTATTGGAAAAACAAATTAAAGAGTACAGCCGTGAATATCATTGGCATGTAAATTAATAATAACGAAATAAAACGACAACCTAATTTTAGACTTGCAACAAACAGGCAAAAGGTGTTACGAAAAGTTTTAATAAGCTTTTCGACATTTTTTGCCTTTTGTTTTTTAAGTCTTATTATCGTTGATATAGTAAATTTTCCTCTATTAAATTCAGGCTATTATTTTAAAAATAGAATTTTTTTAAAAATTTTATTCGGAAATAATAGAATGCACAGTCTTTTTGTTTTATTTGCGAAACAATAAAATGGTCGCTTAAAATAACATATAGAAACCTATATATTTGCTGAATTGACAATGAAAAAAAATAGTCAGAAAATGCTCAATTTAATACTCTTTGGTCCGCCTGGTTCAGGAAAAGGCACGCAGGCGGAAAGACTTATTTCAAAATATAATCTTTGCCATATTTCTACAGGTGATATGTTTCGTTACGAATTGAGCCACAATACCGAACTCGGCCAATTGGCGCGAAGCTATATGGATAAAGGGCAACTCGTGCCTGACTCAGTCACTATTGCTATGTTGAAAAAACGGGTGGAAGATAATCCGCATGTAAAAGGCTTTATTTTCGATGGCTTCCCTCGAACCACGCCCCAAGCTGAAGCATTAGACGAGCTTTTGGCTGAAACTGGCGAATCTATTTCAGGCTTGATTGAACTATCTGTAGATGAAGATGAAATCGTGAAGCGCGTTTTACTGAGGGGTAAGACTTCTGGTAGAGCTGATGATAATGATGAAAGCATTATTCGCAAACGCATTAATGTTTATCGCAACGAAACAACGCCCGTAGCAGAATACTATGGTCTTTCTCATAAATCGCATAAAATACAAGGCGTCGGCTCTATTGATGATATTTTCAAAAATCTCTGTCATACTATAGATTCACTTTGTGTGAATGCGTAGAAATATGGTGCGAATGCTCCATCAAGCCGAAAGCAAGACTTAGAGAGTAAAAACATAAACGCTTGATTATCAAATAGATAGTCAAGCGTTTTTTAATTAAAAAGGGGTGAAAATACTCAAAGGTACTTTCGATAATTTAAAGATTTAATTTACTAAAACTTTAGTCATCATACTTTAATTTTGGA
>JAYTON010000543.1:0-4152 GCA_043747725.1 Saprospiraceae bacterium | reverse complement strand
TTTTTATTACGAAAACGGACAAATTCAAGAAGTCCGCAATTTTGATAACGATGGTAGTTTTTCAGGCGCGTATAAATCTTATCATGAAACAGGTAAGTTAAAATCCGAAGGGCAATACACCAATGGCTCAATGAATGGTAAATGGAAGTTTTTTTTCCGAACGGGTAATATTAAAGAAATTGTTCATTTTCGAGACAATGTTGAAAACGGACCTTTCATAGAATATTATGAAAATGGTAAAATCAGTGCGGAAGGCACTTATGTCAACGAGTTGGAGCATGGTGTTTTGAAAAAATACAATGACAAAGGCGAGTTAACCACTCAAATGCAATGTGAAAATGGTGTTTGTCACACCGTTTGGAAAAGTAATATGACAAAAGATTCTGCTAAAAAATTGTAATTTTTTTTAAACTTTGCAATCCATAAGAGGCTGTCTCAAACCTTTTGAGACAGCCTCATTTAAATTTATAGTGCATGAAAAAACGGTTACTTTTTATACCCCTCAGTATTTTGCTCTTTTCCAACGCTTCTGCCCAAATCGGCGGACGCTATGTTTTTTCTTTTTTAAAACAAATGCCTTCGGCTCGTTTGACAGGATTAAACGGTAGCCAAATTGCTTTGCGCGATGATGATTTGGCTATGGCTTTTCAAAATCCGGCGCATCTTAATCCATTGATGCACAATGCTTTGACCTACAATCAGGATTTTCTTTTAGGCGGTATTAAAACGGGTTACTTCGGTTATGGTTATAATGTTTCTAAAATAAAAACTACTTTTCAAGTAGGTATTCAATTCATAAATTACGGCACTTTCAAGCAATCTGATGAATCGGGCAATATCAACGGCGAATTTAAAGCCAGTGAATATGCTATCACGGTTGGTGCAGGTAGGCAGATAAATGAACGCCTTTCGGCAGGTATCAATCTAAAATATATCACATCTCAATTGGAGGCTTATCGTTCGACTGGTTTGGTAGGCGATTTATCAGGCGCTTATTGGGATGAAGAAAAAAAATTCGGAGCAGCTATTATTTTTAAAAATATAGGCACACAGCTTTCTACTTACACTGGAAAAAATGAAGACTTGCCGCTTGATATGCAAATCGGATTTTCTAAAAAACTGGATAAGGCACCTTTTCGCTTCTCTACTCTTTTACATGATTTAAACCGTTGGAACATCCGATACGATAGCCCTTTGGATAATGAAACCTCATTGCTCGGAGAGCAAGCCTCTTCTCCAAGTAAAATCTCGCAAGAGTTAGATAATTTTTTCAGGCATTTGAATGTGGGCGGTGAATTAATATTTGGTAAAACGGAAGTCTTCAGAATTAGAATCGGTTATAGCCATCAGGTGCGGAAAGAATTGAATATCAGTAACATTCGCAGTTGGTCGGGCTTCTCATTAGGTATTGGTTTTAAGGTCAGTCGTTTTCGCATTGATTACGGCATGGGGCGTCAACACTTGGCAGGTGGCATGAATCATTTGAGTATTTCAACAAATTTTAGTGAGTTTAAAAAGAAGTAAGTCTGTGGTTAGTTCCCCCTCAGTATAATTGCCTAAAATCGCTTGAAATAGTCAGTTAAAATATTATTTTTGCTAAAATCCTTTTGTTTATGAATTCAAAAAGACTTTGGCTAAGAGATATTTTACCCTTCGCCCTTGGTATCGTCATTCTTTTCATATTAATAATTAAAGCCATTCGGATGCAAGTCACTTGCGACGAAGCCTACACCATCCAAACCCTTGCGCCTCAGCCCGTTTGGGATTTAATCAGCTATAAAGATTCCTACACCAATAATCATATACTGAACACGCTACTCGTTAAAGGGCTTTTCAGCATCTTCGGCATGAACCATTCATTAGCGCGAGTGCCGAATCTTGCAGCATTTATTCTCTATTTCTATTTCATTTATCGTTTTTCAAAAAGATACATTGCGGAGGATTGGGTGAGCCTCATGTTTATTGCCGTCATGATTTGTAACCCGTATTTATTGGACTTCTTCGCCCTTGCGCGAGGCTATGGTTTAGCGATTGGATTGATGATGGGGAGCATTTATTTTGCAGCACGTTATGTACTCGATGGCAACTCTAAGAGTTTACCCCTCAGTATATTGATGGCAATTCTCTCTGTTTATACTCAATTTGCTATGCTGCACTTTTATTTAGGATTGAATTTATTATTGCTTATTTTTCAATTTATACATTATCCACCAAATAAGAATAATAAGCAATTTATTTATGGCATTAGAATTCAAGCGATTGGATTAGGTATTTTAATCTTTTTAATTTATTTACCAATTACAGCTATTTTGAGAGATAATCAAATTGCCTATTATGGCACTCGTGGGTTTTGGCAGGATACACTATCGTCTTTAATTTTTCATTCCGTTTACGCCCAAGGGTATTTTTCAGATAAAACACTGGATATTTTTAAAGCACTGACCTTCACTTTATTCGTTTTCATTGCACTCTATTTTTTATTGAATTTAATAAAAAAACAAATTATCAATTTTGAAAAAATATACCCCTCAGTATTTGCAGTTTTTTTATTCGTTTGTACGGCATTGAGCGTGATTTTACAGTTTCATTTATTAGGCAATCAATATGTAACTGATAGGACTGCCTTGTTTTTTTATCCGCTCTTAGCTATGATGATGCCGATAGTAGCTGTTTGGAGTTTTGAATTTCGGCGAAAATTAGGTGTTGCTATTGCCCTTATATTCATTGTTTTTGCATTGAATCATGTCAAAAGAAGTTACTCATTCACGATGTATCGTGAATGGTGGTATGATGCGCATACATACGAAGTTTTGGATTTTTTGAAAATGGAATATGAGAAATCAGATAAAAAACAACCCGTTCGTTTTAATATGACTTGGATGTTTAACCCTTCATTCACCTATCATCGAGAGAAAGGGAAGATAACTTTTATTGCCCCTTTAAAATATAACAAGCAACCGGATACCACCAACGTCTATGATTTTTATTACTGCACGCGCGATGAAATGCCTGCTTTAGAAAAACAGTATGAAAAAATTAAAGAATGGGATTCGGGGCAATGGATTTTGATGAAAAGGAGAGTGGATAACTCATCGTTTTTAAAGTAAGTTCTATCTTGTATTTCAGAATGTTCATCTATCATTTTTAAAATGGAATAGATAGAGTGAATATTTTTGTAAGAAAATAGCTTTTAAAGGAATTGAAAAATAATTTTTTAATCTCTCAAATATCCAATTAAAAATGAGCAGTCACGAAATTGATTACAAAATTTACGGCGAAGAAATGCAATGCGTAGAAGTAGAACTTGATCCTGATGAAACGGCGATTGCTGAGTCAGGCAGTTTTATGATGATGGATGAAGACATTGAAATGGCAACCATCTTTGGTGATGGCGGCGGACAAGACAAAGGATTTATGGGGAAAATCTTTTCAGCGGGTAAAAGATTGTTGACTGGTGAAAGCCTTTTTATGACAGCTTTTACTAATATCGGCATCAACAAACAAAGGGTCACTTTTGCAGCCCCTTATCCTGGGAAAATTATTCCTTTGGATTTGAGCCTGTTGGGCGGTAAAATTATTGCTCAAAAAGACTCATTCCTTTGTGCTGCCAAAGGTGTCACTGTCGGTATCGAATTTCAACGCAAGCTCGGAACTGGTTTGTTTGGTGGAGAAGGTTTTATCATGCAGAAATTGGAAGGCGATGGTTTTTGTTTTGTTCATTCAGGTGGCTATGTTGTAGAAAAAGATTTGAAAGCTGGTGAAATGTTTCGGGTGGATACAGGTTGTATTGTAGCATTTACAAAAGATGTACATTACGATATTGAATTCGTTCGGGGCATCCGCAACGTCATTTTTGGTGGAGAGGGTTTATTCTATGCGACACTGAGGGGTCCGGGAAAAGTATGGATACAGTCCATTCCGATTAGCCGATTAGCCAGCCGTATTTTGAGTTTTGCAACGACCAACAAAGGTAAAGAAGCGGGAAGTATTCTCGGTACTTTAGGTAATCTTATGGATGGCGAGTGATTATTTTGAATAAAATAAAAGCCTATCTAGGGTAGCCCTGTAAAACGCTAAGTACTTGATAATCAATAAATTAGGTAAAAAAAAGTGATAAAAAACACCCCGAAAGTGTCGCATATTGCGTAACTT
>JAYTON010000542.1:0-3686 GCA_043747725.1 Saprospiraceae bacterium | reverse complement strand
TAAAGCAAAATGGCTAATATTCCCTTGCGTGTGGTAATTGATACCAATATTATCGTTCGAGCAGTTTCTGGTGGTTCGTTGTCCAGCTCTATTTTTGATGCTTTACTTAACCAGCAATATATACTGTGCGTGACAACTATTCTCAACAATGTTGTAGTACCTAATAATAGCATTCAGTCATTTATTTAAAAAAAGCATCATGGCAGAACTTATCTTTAAATTTGACAATCCCTCCGAATTGGAGAATTGGCTTCAAATTTTTAAAAAATACGGATTAGAAAATAAACTGAGTCTTAAATCTTCTAAAAAAAAGAAGCCTAAAGACGAACTTCAACAACCGCAACCCAGCGCACAACGCAATTGGTCAAGCATTGGTATTGGCAATCTTAAAGGTGCTTTAGATAACATTCCAAACCTCCGCGATTATGCCCACGAAGACTAATATTGTAACATGTAATAAAGTTTTTGACCTCGAAATTGTATCCATCGCTTTAGCCCACCAAATCAACACTATTGCTATGGTCAACGCTAAGGACTTTGACAGTTTTTCAGAAATAACCGTTTTGAGTATTTAAATCTATCCTATAATCCCAAATTCCGATACTCCTCCTCCAAAGCCTCAATCGTTTCTTTATCAAATCGACAACCTTCTTTGCTGCGTAGATATTTTTCAGCTTTCTGCAGGGCTTCCTCTTGCGATTTGGATTCATAATCTTCATACCATGTACCCCCTTCATCTATCAAACGAATACGAGGTCGCCCCCAATCACCGTTGGTGGTTTCCATTTCGCCCCAGTCTTCTATCCAATAGGTGAGATAGGGGTAGGTTTCTGAAAAGAATTTGTTAGGTTTTTTCATTATTAAAATAATTTCTTATACCCCTCAGTATTAAACCCCACTGTGCGCCAAATGTTAAATTTCAAAAAAAAACCCAATGAAGTGAAATAAAAAATGTTAAATATTTTTTTATTAATATATCTTAATAGTATATTTGTAAACAAATTAAATATGCACATAACTCGTCTTACTCGCCAAAACAATCGTTAAAAATAAATTCAATCATTTCAAATCCATTATTAAAATGGCTTCAAATCAAAATCCCGGCTCAATAGCCGACAAATTAGCTGCCGTAAAGGCGGTTCATGCCGAATACACTCGACAAAAAGAAGAGCTTTTTGCCGCTGTTCATAAAGCCACAAATGGCAAAATGAACACATTAGACATTCCGTCGGCAGCCAAATGGTTGGCTTTCGTCCAAGACAATCCGGAGGCTGTCACCAACACCAAGTACAATATCTCTGATTTTGCCTTCAAAACGGAGATGCACAATGTTTTGGCAGATATCGAAACACTCGAATCTCAAGATCAAGGACATTCAAAAGCATTGCGCGACATTGTTTCCTCCGATTTGCGCTTTTATTGGACTACTGCCGAAGACTTTTACATCGCTGCGGCTGAAGAGGACTCTGTTATCAAAGAAAAGTACAAGGATTTGCCTTCTATTTCGCCCAAACGCAAATCAGCCAATCAAATCACCAAGGATTTCCAAAAATTGGAAGTCAGGCTCAACAAGAAAAAAGACGACAGTGTGGATTTAAAAGCCGCCTAAAATTTTCCCTGTTTCAAGGTCTTTTTTTCAAAGGTCAATATCCTCAAAAAGGTATTGACCTTTCTTTTTTGGGTGAACACCAACCAAAAAAGAGTTTCATTCAACCTTTTTTTAGTTGTCAGATAATCAAATAAATTATATTCAAACCTTTTTTTGATTGGCACAAACCTTTTTCGGGTTTGTCTAAACCTTTTTGGAGTTTGTCTAAACCCTTTTTTGATGGGTGTCAAGCAAAAAAAAAATGGTCAAAACAACAAAACAGCCTATTAAACACCTCAAAACAGTCATTTATCACTCAATAAGTGACAAAATTATTCAAAACTGCCCCCCTCAGTATCAAACCCTATTTATGCCTCCATTTTTGATAATCTGCTTCCAAACTATTATATGAGGCAGGGGTAGGTTTGGGAAAAGGGTTTGTTGGGGTTTTTCATTGGATTGGCTATTTTTCATTACTTACTTTAAAATACGTATAAGATTTTGATGTTTTTTCTTGCTTGATTGGCAATGATAGAATTACATCTTTGCGAGATGTTCGAAAAGATGTATAGCTATTTACATTATCAAAACTAAAGTTCTTGGCACTATCATCAAAGTCATCGTACTTCTGTAAAATACCGCCAGTAAAATACGATTTATTGAAAGGAACAACGTTTGGTTCACTCGGATTCTCTCTGTATTCAATAAACTGAAAAAAACACCCACGCTTACCAAAATAATTTATTTTGTGAAGATACTTTTGAAGAAAAGGAATTAAAATATCAGATAAATCAGTTCTTTTATGAGAAAAAATTATCTCTAAATCACCTGTCAAATGAATGTATTCTCTGAAAGCTACGGTTCGAGAAAATCCTATAGATTCACCTTCTTCTTTACCATCTGGGCGTTCTGGTTTTAGTATCTTCACAAATGCATTATTAATGCAAATACCGCCCTTGATTCTATATTCAATTTGCATTTCTTTAATGCAATCAAAGTATAACTTATGTTTTCCATTAAAATTTATGCCCTCAGTAGTTATAGCTTGATTAAGTATAGCCATTTTAATAGCATAAGGTGAAGGCAAAAACAAAGATTTTGCCCCTGAATTAGTTGCTATGCTATTTTTAAGAGAAAACAAGGCTGTCGGTCGATAAATAGTTGCGAATCTCATTATTCACCAAGTTTATAAGGTTTGTAATCAATTAAGGCAGCTAATTTTTCAGATAATTCTCCCAAGCCATTAAAAGGAAAAGTCTCAATTGAATTTGGCTCAATCTTATTAAGGCTATTTTTGATTTTCTCAATTTCTGGTAAATAATCTCCATTCAATGCGCTAATAGTTGGTGCAGGAATGGTATTATGTGAAATTGCCACCACACCTTTAAAGTCCGTGATATGCGGTTTTTGTGTGCTCGTCATAGCACCACGAGGATTAATAAACGTATTCAACAGACTTTGGATAACGGCTTTATATCGTTGTTCTCTTATGTCTTCCGCTATTGCATAGGTGCGCGAAATATCGTTAAAACCAAGTCTATAAACTTCAACATTGCATACGAAGGCATAAACACCTGTATTAGCAGGACGATGAAAAATGTTTTGCCCTGCATTAGCTGAATCACCACTTCCTTTTGCTCCTGCATCTGCAACTAATTTTGTATGAACATACGTTTCGGTAATAGTTTTTGTTGGGATACCGACTGTCCAAGCAAATTCAATAATTGACTTTCTTGGTAATGTATTTCCTTCCGCAGTTACTAAAATGCCATGTGTATCATCTATAACACACATTTCAAGTAGTTTCTCTAATTTTTCTTCATTAGTAAAATCAACACTGTATTTCTTTTGTAATTCTTTGATATCCTTCTTGGCTGTATCTTGAATTGCCTTTTTTGCATTATAATCGGGTGCTTTCTTTTCCAACCGTTGTTCAATGAGAGCCAATGATTCAATATATTTTTGTTTATCACTATCATCAATAATTTTTTTGATGATGTATTTTTTCTCAACTTCTTTCAGTTGTTTCTGAAAAGCTTTGAATGCTACTGATTTCTCATCAAGTTCTGACATTTCTTTTTTAATGTTATCATAAATT
>JAYTON010000541.1:0-3419 GCA_043747725.1 Saprospiraceae bacterium | reverse complement strand
AATGGTATTGCGCCGTTTACTTTCTCAGGCGGTTTGGTAGGCACTATGCAAGGCAATAATTTTACCTCAGCGCCTATTGCCAATGGTGCATCCTATATTTTTACTGCAAAAGATGCCTTTGGTTGCTTATCTGATACAATAAAAGGTAAAAAAACGTGCCCTTGCTACACCCAAGCGGCTATTTTGAAAGACAATGTTTTGAATCTTTGTTATGGGTTAACAGGGAAAACAGAAGTCATTAAAGCCCCTGTTTTGGACGGTGACGATGGTTTGGAATTTGTTTTACACGAAGGTTCTATCAATGCCATAGGCACTATTTTGTTGAGAAATAATATAGGTGAATTTGCTTTTGATGCGTCAAAAATGCAATATGGCAAAATGTATTTTATCCATCAAATAGCGGGAAATTTATCTAATGGTTTAGTGAATCCGACTGATCGTTGCTATGTGGTTTCAAATGGTACTTCTATTATTTTTAAAGATAAAATAGCTGTCAATCTTAAAGGCGACACGGCTATTTGCAGTAACACAACAGCTACCTTAGTTTTTAAAACGACTGATAAAGGCGTATTTAATATTGTCTATAAAAATCAAAATCAGAATCAAATTTTTAATTCAAGCAATATTAAAAACAACAGCTTAATCAATGTAACCCCCTCATTATCAAGCACTTACAAACTAATAGAAGCGACTGATGCAACGGGTTGCAAGGCTGAAATCATGGATTCCGTACGGGTCAATCTTAGAGCTAAACCGGCAGCTAATGCAGGTGTTGACAAAACAGTTTGCATTTTCAATTCAAGTTTGGATGCTACGATTTCAACACCTTTTTCTGGTACTTGGAAGAGTCTTTCGGGTGCTCAAATTGTACAATTGAATAATCCGAAAACGGATGTTCGGAATTTAGTCAATGGAAAAAATATCTTTATTTTAACTGTAAAAGACAGTGTTTGTCCTGCATTTCAGGCGGTTGATAGTGTTTCTATTTTCCTTCCGTTACTCCCTAAAGCAGTCAATTTGGCTTTAGAAATGACTGCCGGAGATACCATTTCGGCGAAGATTGTAGAAGAAGCTCCTGCAGGTACATATTCGGTCACGCGCATAGATAATCCAGCTGAAGGTCGTTTTGATTTATTCAGCAACGGGCAATTCAATTATATTTCAAATCCTAATTTCTCAGGCGTCGTGCGTTTCCGCGTGATGATATGCAGCGAGGCGTGTACGCGCTTGTGCGATACAGGCGAGGTGCGTATTTTGATAAGACCTAAAATAGTCAAGCCTCAAGATATTACGATAGAAGTGCCTAACGCTATTACACCGAATGAAGATGGTAAAAATGATATGTTAGTGATTGATAATATTGAAAAATATCCTCAAAATGAATTGATTATTTTCAATCGGTGGGGCGATATTTTATACAAAGCTAAACCCTACGCCAACGATTGGAACGGTACAAATCAACAGGGGAAACCCTTGCCCGAAGGCACTTATTATTATTTGTTGAGGTTAGACATCAACAATGCAAAAATACTGAGGGGGGATATGACGATATTAAGATAGGTTTTAAATAAAAAAAATCAAAAGCGTAAATGGCTGATTATCAGTAATTTACGCTTTTTTTGTTAAATTTTTTTTAATAAGAATCTCATACAGTCATTTTAACACTTTATAAAATGCTTCACGCCATTCGTACAGTGCCTATTTTTATTTAAAAAAAACGATAGATATTTGCATTGTAAAATTTGTAGAAAATATATTTGAAAACATACAATTGACAATAAAATAAAAAACAAACTACAATCACATGGGCTTGTTACTCACACTGTAAAATAACACAAAACAACAAAACACTCCATCGTTAGCTCGTTTTGAAATAAAATTTTAATCGGTTTGTTAACCCCTATTAAATCTATCTCACCCCTCAGTATCTCATTGGTACTGAGGGGTGTTTTGTTAAGTAGATTTTTATTTTAATCACATTTCAACCAACCTGTAATACTCATTCGAGGTTGATGAGTGACTAAGACTTCATGTTGCATTTCACTACTTTTGAAAAATACACATTTACCATTGACGGGCGTGATTGTTTGCAAATAATCTCTATGATAAACGCACAATTCTCCACCATCTTTTTCCTGCCAATCGGCGTTTAAATACATAATCATGGAGTAGGCTCTGCTTTTATTATTGCGAAATTGATCCAGGTGTTTTTTGTAAAAACTGCCTTTTTCGTAGAGTGTGTAATGAAATTCGTAGCCTGTGATGCCCGTGTAGCAGGTACTATTGAGGTAGCTGACAAAACTATCCATCAATTCAAAAAAATTAATTTCAAACGGATTGTCATGTTGCCGATCGAGCCAATAAATCTTATCACTGCGCATTAATTTATCATGCGTGACATGCGTGCTATTGCCTGTGCCAGCTGATAGAAGTTGTTGGTCTGAGTAAAGGGCGATTAAATTTTTTTTCAGATGAGAAGCGAGGGATTCATTTAAAAAATTTTCAGTTAAACCGACTTTGTTGTCTATAAAACTGTTGATAAGGCAATCGAAAATGCTTTGCAATATGTTTGAATTGACTTCTAAAATGGCATAAAACCAATAGATGTGTAAGGTAGCCATTTAATTCCATACAGAACTTTTTCCAGCTTGAAATTGTTTTGGGTCAGTCGTTACTTGTTGATAACTTCTAATTTAACCAACTCATCAGAAGGCAAATAAACTTCTGTTTAAATCAAATTCATAGAGAAAGTGCATGAAAGTAGTCGTTTTTAAAGTCCATCTTATATTTATTACCTTTTTATTTCTTACTTTATGCCAACCGTCATTCACTCAGACAACGGCGTTACAAAGTCTCCCAACTGCTTTAAAATTATCTATTTTTAAAAAAGATAAATTACTATATGAGACTATTCTTACTGCCAACAGTGAAGACAATCTTGTATCGAAAACTAAGAAGGGTTTATTTAAATGCTCAAAAAAGAAAATTGTTAATTCATCGCTACTAAAATCAATGGTAACCGCCGATGGTTCAGAAAAATTAACAGTTATTCGATTAGAGGATACATCATCATTGACTACAACAGATATATCAACTCTAAAAATCAGAATTTCTCCTAAACAAACCTCTCGATTGTCAAAAGAACGCATTGGAAGCCTTGAAATAGATTCATTCAATACAAAAAGCATTGCATTTTATTACAATCATCCCACTTTCAAAGATTCGCTTTCACCTTTAGTGATTCATTTTGATGTCTATACTGAGGGGGTAGATTCTACTCAAGTTTTGATGCATTTTTCTATGCCCATTTTGTACGCAGGCATTGTAATGGTACATGGATTGAACAGCAGCAGCAAAGAATTTAAAGCCCTCTCTTCTTATTTACTCAAGAGAAAATATCAACCTTTCCAATTAAATTC
>JAYTON010000540.1:0-1885 GCA_043747725.1 Saprospiraceae bacterium | reverse complement strand
GGTGCTTGTTTGAGGATATTTTGAGCCTGTAGAAAAAAGCTCAGGAATATTAATAGAGTAAAGCTTAAAAATGTCTTTTTCATTATAGTTGATAGTTTTAATAAAGTGTAATTATGACAATTATCAAAAAAGTTAAAAAAAATAGACCTCTATTTTGACGCTAAGAATTGGAATAAATATTGGGATTTAAAAGTGTCAAAATGACGCATTATAGAATCGCATAAAAAAATCGCTAATACTTTTGGGTATCTTAAAACAATAGTTCGGTAAAAAATCAAGCAAAACGGGTAAAAAAAAAGGTAAAACCATAGCTTTGAGTTACTACACATAAAGCAAAGTTTTACCTATGAAAGTCGAAACCTTCACGGCAGCAATATTGCGAAAAATGTCTGTCATTGGCAAATGCCAAGAGAAATTTATTATCCATATCGTACACTTATTTTTAAGTATGCGTAGTCGGTATACGTACCTGATGATGGCTCGATATGGCAAGTATAGCGAACAGAGTTATCGCCTAAATTTCGAGAAAGATTTTAATTTTAAGACTTTTAATAAAGAGTTGATTCAACAATACTGTGGTTCAGAATTGATATGGATATTCGATCCGAGTTACATAAGCAAGAGCGGTAGAAAGACCCCGTATTCAGGCTATTTTTGGTCGGGCTGTGCCAGTGCCATGAAGTGGGGCTTAGAAATATGTGGTTTAGCAATAGGTGATGTTAAGAATCACACCGCCATGCATTATCATGCTCAACAGACTCAATTAGTGAATCGAGGTAAAGGGTCAAAAGACGAAAAGAGCGAAGAAAATCTTAGGAGTCATTATGCTAAATTAGTGTGTGGACAGGCAAAAGAAATGCTACAACTCTCTAAAATATTGGCTTGTGATGCTTTTTTCTCCAAAAAACCCTTCGTTGATAAGGTTTGCGAAGCAGGTTTTACTCTTGTGAGTCGTTTGCAGAACAATATCTATCTACGCTATGCTTATACGGGTGAACAAAAAGGAGGCAAAGGCAGGCCTAAAGAATATGATGGCAAAATTGACATCAAAAACGTCAGTACACAGCATTTCAATATCCTCAAAAGTGACGACGAAGAAATTGTGTATGAGGGCATTGGTCATGTCCGAAGCCTTAAACGATGGTGTCGCATTGTTATCATCAATAAACTGAAAGGAGGCAAAGTAGATAAAGCATTCGTCTATTTCTCCACCGATAAAGAGATGACTGGTTCAACCGTTTATACTTATTACAAACTACGCTGTCAAATTGAGTTTATTTTTAGGGATGCTAAAAACCATCTCGGTTTAGAGCATACTCAAAGCCGCCAAGAAAAAGCTTTGGATTTTCATTTCAATATGGCTTTTACGACTTTGAATATCGCTAAAGCTTTGCATTGGTTAGCTGTACCAAAAGAGGAACGGGGTGCATTCTCAATGGCAGACATTAAAACGCAATATGTCAATGAACTTTTGCTCGATAGATTAATTTCAATTTACGGTAAAGACCCAGCTGTCGAAAAAAATAAACCTAAAATAAGGGAACTTTACCAGCTAGGCAGAATTGCAGCCTAATTTTTTACCGAACTATTGTGTCTATTATATCGAAAATAATAGGGAACAAACAAAAAAGCAGTTGATAGAAACCAACTGCTTTTATATGCAACTTCATTTTTTTTTTATTTGCCTGATTTCAACAAATCACGAATCTCACCAAGTAATACCTCTTGTGCAGGAGGTGGTGCAGGTGCTTCAGCTTTTTTCGCATTAGCAATAGCTTTGACAATAAGGAACATGACAAAAGCGACAATGATGAAGTAAATGATGGCAGATACAAAATCACCATATTTTACAGCGACTTCTGGTGAAACAACTTTACCATCAGCG
>JAYTON010000539.1:0-3438 GCA_043747725.1 Saprospiraceae bacterium | reverse complement strand
TATCACTTGGGTATTTCTTCCGATTTATTTTATTTTGTCCTGTACTCATTGTGATTGTTTTTAGAAATTAGGAACTTCTATTACAACCATTTTGAGTACTTTTCGCTCATTTTTCGGTTTTAAAACAGTTTCTAAGTTGTTTGCTCAATAAAGTTATAATAATCAACTTCAGTCCGAGTTGGACTGGGTACATAATTTTGTAATTGTCCTGTACCAACATTTAGGTTCACCCTGTAAAAGGCTTCACAAATTATCAACAGAATGTTATTTTGTTGATAATTTGTGAAGCCTTTTACAGGGTGAACCTATTTAATCTTTATTAACCACTTTAATATAGCTTTCAATCGCCATAGGCATTGAAGGCGCTTCGGCGGTCGGTTGAATATTAATGGTCAACCCTTTTTCCCGAACGGCTGTAGCTGTTTGATTACCTGATACCGCAATCCGTGTATCATTTTGATTGAAATCTGGGAAGTTTTCAAACAAAGACAGAATGGCTTGAGGCGTAAAGAAAACGAGGACATCATATTTGACATCACTCAAATCGCTTAAATCGCTGCTCACCGTTTGGTACATTACAACCTCTTTGTATTTCACATTGATTTCGTCCAAATATTTCGTCAAATCCTTTGCACCATAGTTGGAGCAAGGAACGAGAAACGTCTCTTTTTCTCTGTGTTTGATAAAATAACTCTTCAAATCTTCAATGGTTTTGGTGCCGACAAAAACTTTGCGTTTGCGGTAAACAATGAATTTTTGAAGGTAATTGGCGATGTTTTCAGTGAGACAGAAGTATTTAGTTTCTTCCGACATCTTAACACGCATCTCGGTACAGCAACGAAAAAAATGGTCAACAGCGTTTTTAGAATTTAAAATGACTGATGAAAACTCACCCGGATTAACCCGCTGACGCCGGACTTCCTTAGTATCCAAAGCTTCTACGTGTGTGAACTCGCGGAAATCTACTTGGATGCCGTATTTCATACCTAAATCATAGTATGGAGACTTTAGTGCAGGCTTAGGTTGCGTGACGAGTATGCTTTTTACTTTTTTGTACTTCTCGCTTTCCGCTTTAGCAGTTACTGACATTCTATATTATTTTAAAAGCTGAAAATCAATGTTTTATAGATATTGTTTATTGTGTTTTTAACAATACCAATTTTATTAAAATTAACAATGGAGCAAATTCGACCGTGCAAAGGTACAACAAAAAATGAAATTTATTACCTATGAGAAATGGACTGGCTACTGTCAGACCTCGCAACGACCGTACCAAATAAGCTAATAATATGGCTGCATATGCGGCATAAATAAATAATTGCGTTAATGAACCAGGCGCATATGCAATAAAAATATTTAAAGGCATGAGTAGCAAGCCTAAAAGAATTCCGACGGTGAGGATGATAAAATTATAAGTACGCACCTCTTTTTCTATCGGAAATACTTTAGAAATGACATACAAAACCGAGTGCCTTATCATATAAATTAAACTCACTCCACCCAAACATGTCATAAAAGTTGTGAGCTTCCCATATTGCGAAGAGACACCAAAATGAGCAAGTAACAGATAAACGAGAATTGCTAAATTTAGCCAGAACAATACGTACAGGGCCAAATATGCGACACTTCCCCAACCCATAGGCTCTTTATAAATTTGGCGCAAAGCCGAATCGCTCGATATAGCAGCGTAAGCATTGACAATAGCAGCGCGGGCATTCGCCACCACAAAAGCCATCAGAATCAACGAAACAAGGAAAACCCAAAACAGAAAATTTTTAGAATAAACACTCGGTTCAAGCAAACTCGGCATTATAGCGGAAGGTTGCTGAACAGCTTTTTGAGTGGTGTCCGTACTTGAAGTGTGTACTGACGCAGCATCACTGCTTCTTAATATATCAAACGGATTATCGGATTTTTGAAGCATGGGTACCTCTGGCACAATAGTTATGGGTGCTGTTATCGCCGTATCAATCGGCTTGGGCGTACCTATATTAAAAGCAGAATTGGTCGCTGTTGCTACTTTCTGAATCGAATCGCGTTGTGCTGTGGCTATGCGCAGAGAATCCGCAGCCGTTAATCGTCTCGGACGCTGCCGAGTTTTTGGTGGCGTGACTTTAAGCGTTGTTGAATTTGGGTTATCGACTGTATTATTAAGTGTGACAGGTGGAATCGTGGTTTCGTTAGGCTTTTTGAGGCTGTCTTGAGCCGTCGCTATCGTGCAAAAGCCCGATAGAAAAATAAAGACTGCAATATTTCTGATGAATTTTCTCAAGCCTGAATAAGATGTCTTAATAGTTGAATGGACCTTTTGATATTTTGATTTCGGTGCAAAATTAGAAAAAATAAGTAGATGTTTGAACGGTTCTGAAAAAAAACAAATGAAAATCAGATGAAATTTATTTTTCATGGCATAATCAACACATATTTATGGTGAAATGCCAGATGATTTAAATAAATTTACTTCATAAATGCTTGATTAACAGACATTTATATTTTTTGTATTTTAAATTTTAAGAAAACTAAATACTATGTTGAAAACTTTGACTTATGCTTGGAGCGATTTTATCTCTCTGCTTTTTCCTCGTTTATGCCTTGCGTGTGAAGAACCTTTGCCTTATTATGAACCGTTTTTATGCTTGGATTGTCAATTCTCTTTGCCGCAAACGGATTTTCATTTGCATAAAAATAACCAATTCATGGAGCGTTTTGAAGGGCGTGTGCCGCTTGAATCGGCAACGGCTTTATTTTATTTTTCCAGATTGAGTAAAACACAACATTTGATTCATAAAATAAAATATGAAGACAAACGCGAAGCTGCCCTCGAACTCGGCAGGCTGATGGGCTATAAACTCTTGCAATCGCCTCATTTTCAAGGTATTAGTGCTATTTTGCCTGTGCCAATGCACGTCCGCAAACAAATACTGAGGGGGTACAATCAAGCCGAATTTTTTGCCAATGGCTTGAGTGATGCCATGCAAATACCCGTAGAGAATAATGTTTTAAGGAAAACTAAAGCAACAGATTCTCAAACCCGTAAAAATCGGTGGGAGCGATTGGAAAATACTGCGGACGTTTTTGATGCGGGAGCCCCCTCAGTATTGAGCGGGAAACACGTGCTCATTGTAGATGATGTGTTGACAACGGGTGCAACTTTAGAAGCCTGTGCTCTCGCCCTCATTGAAAAAAATGAGGATGTGAAAATCAGCTTCGCCACTATCGCTTTTGTGAAATATTGAGTACATACAAAAAGCCGAAAAGCTTTGACACTTTTCGACTTTCTTTTATCAAATGAAAAAACTATTTCAATGACATTAAATTTGGTCGTCTCCGCTGTTTTTTTCCTCCTGCTTTTTAAAGCCCATTGAGCGGCTGTGGCGACAACGATCGCGCCATTCTGATTTCCATTTTTGGCGTTCATCGGGTGTCATGGCTGACCAT
>JAYTON010000538.1:0-8770 GCA_043747725.1 Saprospiraceae bacterium | reverse complement strand
ATTTAAAAGCCCAATAACGCTTTACGAAGACACACTCTTTTCTGCAATTTTATCTTTATTTTTTTTAAAGTGAAATTGATAGAGAGATTTTTATTTACTGTATTGAAACGGATTAAAATATTTTATTAACCTTATTCTAAACTTTGAACGATATGAGTTTCTTAAAATCGAAAGGATTCAAGTACCTTAAAAACTTAATTATTGGTATTGGCGCATCTGTGGTATTGGTCGGTGCATTATTCAAAATCCAAAGCTGGGAAGGTGCTACTGAGATGTTAACTATTGGTCTTCTCACTGAGGCAGGCTTGTTCTTAATGCTTGGCTTAATAGGTCCTGAACCTGATTATTACTGGGACAAATTGATTCCAGGCCTCGGTGATTACGATTCTAAAATTGGTGCACTACAGTTAGGTGGTTTGGCAGCAACTCCTCAACCACAATTGCCAGGTTTGAATGGCGAAGTAGTAGAAAACAAATTAAGTGGTATGTTAACTGAACTTCAAGGTATGTCAAAAAGCCTTGGTTCACTCAAAGCTTTGCAAGAAGTTGACTTTTCCGGCACTCAGCAGCAAATTGCTTCAATGAACAATTTTTATTCAAAACTCACTGAAGCGATGGCTAATATGAGCGATGCAATGGAAGATACTAAAATGTACAAAGAGCAAATGGCTGCTTTGAACAAAAACTTAGGTTCTCTTAATGCAGTTTATGGCGGCATGTTGTCTGCTATGTCAAATGTAAGCAGATAATATTGTTTGATTCTTTACTGAATGATACGGTTGTGAATACACATACCCCCTCAGTATTTGAGTCTATATCCAAAACCAATTTTAATTAATTAGATAAAAAGTTATAAAACATGTCAATACCTAAGGAACCGCGGCAGTTAATGATTAACTTGATGTACCTCGTACTGACCGCGATGCTTGCCTTGAACGTGTCGGCTGAGATTATCAATGCTTTCTTCTCATTGAACAAGGGAATTAAAGATTCGAATGTCATCGTTTCTAACTCTAACTCTCAAATAAAGGCTGCCATTGATAAGCAAGCTGAAACAAATGCTGCTAAATACGGTATATTCAAAACCCAAGCAGACCAAGTTACTGGAATTGTGAAAGAATTTGAGTCATACATGAATGGTGTTACTCAAGAGTTAGTTACGGCTGCTGGTGGTCTTGACCCTAAACATGGTGATGGACGTCCTATAAAATACAAAGACAAAGATATTCCGACTCACCTTTTTTTAACAGCTGCTGGCGGATTAGGCAGAGGTGGAGAAATTGAGAAAAAAATAAATGAAATAAGAGGAAGACTTTTAACTGCTATCCAAGATCCAGCAGATAGAGCAATGTTATCAAAGCAAATCGCTCTTCTAGTAGATTCTATTCCAGCAGGAGCGGAAGCAAAAACTTGGGTTGATTTAAAATTTGCTCACATGCCTGTAGCGGCTGTTATGCCTACTCTTACTAAGTTAGTGGCTGATGCAAAGACTTCTGAAACAGCGCTAATGAACTATTTTATGGATAAAGTAAGTGGTAGGATTGAAATAAAGTTTGATAAATTCAAAGTTGCAATCGCTCCAAAGAAAGCTTATTTGATTCGTGGTGACAAATTTGAAGCCGATGTATATTTAGCAGCATATTCTTCTAATCCAGGTCAAGGCGTTTCTATCTCTGTAAATGGTAGTGGCTTAGGATTGAAAGATGGTGTTGCTCACTTTGAAACTACTCCAAGTGGTATCGGTAAACAAACTGTCAAAGCATCTGCAACTATTCGTAATCCAGCTACAGGTGAAGTAACAAATACAACAGGTGAGTTCGAATACGAGGTAGGTGAAAAATCAGCGACCATTTCTGCAGAAAAAATGAATGTCTTTTATATAGGCGTTACTAACCCAATTGCTGTTTCTGCGGCTGGTATTTCAAGTAACTCTTTAAAAGTATCTGGAAGCGGTTGTGATGTATCGAAAGTTGATAATAATAATTACAACGTTACAGCATCTCGTCCTGGCGACGCTACTATCACTGTTACAGGTGAAGGCGGCTTTACTGCAACTAAGAAATTCCGTGTTAAAATGATTCCTGATCCTAAACCGGTTTACGGTAGTAGAAGTGGTGGAGTCATTGGCTCAGGTGAAATGGCAGCTTTTAATGGCTTGATTGCTAAATTAGAGAACTTTGATTTTGATGCTAAATGTAGTATCCAAAGTTATGTAATGGTGCACATTGCAAGGCGTGAAGACCCACGTCAAGCGAATGTCAACGGTGCTGTCAATGGTGATGCTACGCGTTTAGCATCAGCAGCTAAACCTGGTGACCAATACAGTTTCATGAGTATCAAAGGGCGTTGCCCAGGAGATGTTGCAGGTCGCGACCTTGGTTCTATGAGTTTCTTTGTAAAGTAAATAATTCAGTAATAATAAAACGTGTCAAAGTCAATTTTAACTATTTATAGATACTAAAGGGGGCATTGACACGTTTTCTTTATAGTTTAAAAAGAGGGATATCCCTCAGTATTCTTATGAAAATAGGCATACTTTCAACGAATAAAAGACTTTTTTTAATTAAAACACGTCATTCAGCAACATGAAGTCAACTTTCAAATGGCTCTCTTCGGTAATGTTCTGCTTGTTTACAAGTATTATCGTTGCACAAGTTCCGGAAAATGTTACCGTCAATAACAATGATGATTTTCCTGATTTTACCAAAGTTGGTGTACCGGCAAAAAAACCTGCACCTTCTACAACGACTACTCCAACAACCACAACACCTCAGGCCAACCCTTCAACAACACCAAGTTCAACGCCTACATCTGCAAGACCTACTACTACAACACCTACAACAGGTGGTGCTGTGAGCAATCAACAGCAAGTAAAAATTGAACCAGCTGAAAATAAAGGCGATGTACCCAAAGATGCAGATGCACCCCTTGATGGTATTGTTGAAGAAAAAACAATATTGGAAAAGGAAGTTTTACCTTGGGAACCTGTTCGGGAGTCCGACATTATGTGGCGTAAGCGTGTTTGGCGTGTTATTGATGTGCGAGAGAAGATAAACTTGGCGTTTATGTATCCGGAAGAGCCTTTCATTTCTATTCTTTTGAAAGGTATTCAAGATAGCACCGCAGGTATCAAAGCTTATAAAACCGATAACGATAAGTTTTGGTATAAGTTGACACCTCAAGAGGTTTCTACTATCGGCAGCAGCGTGGATACTATTCAGCAAGTTGACCCGATTACTTATGAGACTAAACTCAAAATCGTTGTCAATAAGCTGAATACGGATGATATCAAACGCTTCCGTGTAAAAGAAGAATGGTTTTTCGATAAGCAGTATTCAACGCTCAAAGTACGCATTCTCGGCATTGCACCTTTGAAAGATGTGACTGACGAATTGGGTAACTTCTCTTATGAGCAACCATTGTTCTGGGTACGTTATCCAGATTGTCGCGAATACTTGGCTCGCCATAGAGCATTCGTTGACGGCAACGATTCCAACCCCATGTCTTGGGAAGATTTGTTTGAATTACGCCGTTTTTCAAGCTATATTTCTAAAGAATCGAATGTTCAAAACCGTCGTTTGCAAGATTATTTGCAAGGCATGGATATTTTGCTCGAAGGTGAAAAAATCAAACAAGAGATTTTTAACTTTGAACATGACCTTTGGTCTTATTGATAAAATCAAATTATCATCAAAAAAGCAGCAATGAGTTGGTTCTCTTTGCTGCTTTTTTAATTTAAAAAAATACTTCTTGAGCCATTCTAAAAGTATTGGCATGAGCTTCTACAATGGTGGCAAGTTTCGTTGAATAGCCGCCACCCATACTCACTGCTATGGGGACACTATTTTTTTTACACATCTCAAAAACGATTTTATCCCTTTCTCTACATCCTTTTATACTCAACTTTAACCTACCCAATTTATCAGTCTCTAAAACATCGACCCCCGAATTGAAAAAAGCAAAATCGGGCTCAACTGTTTCTATCAAAAGAGATAAATTTTCTTTCAATACTTTCAAATAAAAGGCATCTTCTACACCATCCGCCAAGCCAATATCTAAATCCGATTGTTCTTTGTGCAACGGATAATTATTAGCTCCATGCATACTGAATGTGAATATCCCTTCATTATTTGACCATTTATGGGCTGAATGTGTAAAAATTTGAGCAGTACCATTGCCTTGATGGACATCTAAATCTATGATTAATATTTTTTTGCATAAATGGTTGTTAATCAAATAGTTAGCAGCGATGGCTACATCATTCAATAAACAAAAACCTTCGCCTCTATCCGTAAATGAGTGATGCGTACCACCTGCAATATTCATAGCCACGCCATTTTGTAAGGCATAATGAGCGCATTGAAGTGTACCACCTGCAATATTGATGCAACGGTCAATCAAGCGTTGCGACATCGGGAAACCAATTTTCCGAATTTCCTTAGGTGTCAATTCTAAATGCTTCAAACGATGCCAATACTGAGGGGTATGGGTTTGGATAATAATGTCGTCAGCGAGTGGAGTCGGATGAAAAAAATTATCTTCTGATACAGTACCTTCATACAACAATTGTTCGGGAATGAGTTCATATTTCATCATCGGGAAACGATGATTATCAGGCAGTTCATATTTATAAATAGGAGAGAAAGCAATTTTCAACATACAAATTAAATTTTTACAAGCTATTCATCATTCATCTAATGAGCGTCACATCGCCTTGAAAAATAGCACTTTTACCGTCTTTATATTCAACGATAGCATAATAAATAAAAACATCAGGCATGAGGGCTTTGTTTTGAAACATGCCATCCCAGCCATTCGTTGCATCATTGGGTTGAAAATTAGTGGCTTCAAAAATTTGAATGCCCCAACGGTTAAATATTTGAAAGGTTTTTATTTGGCTGACTTCTTTATCGGCATAAATCATGAAAATATCATTCATGTTATCGCCGTTGGGGCTGAAAGATGTGGGAATGAATACGCGCCGTTGTTTTTTTACAAATACGGTCATCTCGTCACTGGCTTGACAGCCTACTGAATCACGCACTGTCAGCTTGTAAGTGGTCGTTTTCAAAGGCTTTACGACTACTGGAATACAACTATCGCAATTGATATTTTCTGATGGTGTCCATTTTGCATATTTTATGGGTAAACTAAAAAATGCATTGAGGCTAACACTATCGCCTAAAACAATGGACAAATTACTGCCTAAATCTATCTCCAACTTCCGCCCTTCTTTTACTTGAATGATGGTATCAATTTGGCAATTATTTTTATCTGAAATCTTCAAATTACGCTGTCCGACTCGCACATTTTGTAAGGTGAAAGGCAGTGAACTGACAGGTTTGTTTTGACCATCTATAAAAAATTGATAAGGTGCAGTACCATTCTTTACAGAGTTAAAACGAATCGTACCATATTCATCGCCAAAGCATTGAGGTTGCATACCATCGGCTTCCATACTGAGGGGAGTAGGTTCTTTCAATTGAATAGAATCTATCGTTTGACAGCCTTCAACATCCGTAATGCTGAGTTTATAAATACCTGTTTTTAAATTTTTAACTGTCAAACTTGTATCACCATTGCTCCAACGCAGCCTATACTGAGGGGTACCGCCTTTAAGCATTTTGACCTCCGCTGCACCATCACTTTTCCCTACACAACTAATTGATTTTGAAAGAGTTATATCAAATTCAATATCACTCTCTTTTAAAAGTGTACGGGTAAATACTAAGCTGTCGCACCCATTTTGATTAATAAATTTTTCAATGGTTTGACCTATCCTACCAACAATACAGGTCTTTTTTTCTACTATAACGGTGTCTTTTTTAGATAAAACAGTATTAGATAACACTATTGAATCACATCCATTTCTATTTTGTAAAACGATGGTTTTAACGCCTACTACTGAGGGGTCGCAGCTATAATTTACAAGTTTAGTAGTGTCTGCTGGTGGACAAATGGTACATGATTTTACATTAATCTCAATGGCAGGATTGATTTTACATCCTTGAGCATTCATGATTTCATAATAAATGGTGAATTTGCCAACGCCTGAAGTTGTGGGATAAAACATGGAGTTGACTACAGCATTCTGAATTGTTCGACCTAATCTGTCTTCCACATGAAATCGCCCGCCCGTAATAGATGTCGTCTCCAAAAAGCGTGGTAACCCGTCAGCGCAAAGGGTATCGTTTATGGGCTTAATCGTAGCATTGGGTAGAGGGATAATGACAAGGGTAGTCTGAGCCGTATTTTTGCAACCGTTAGCATCCGTTCCTTCTACTTTTAAAACATATTGAGGAGCGGGCAGCAAAATAGTGTAAAGCACTACGCTATCACCCGTGCGACTGCTCAAGGCTGATGCAGCGATTTGTGGAAATGATGACCAAATATAATTCTGTGCACCTTGGACTTTCAAAATGGGTAATACTTCATTACAAATGGTATCAGGCGTAGAAATTGTTAAGTTGAGATATGGTAAATCATTGACTTTTACCTCAACTGTATCTGTTGCGAAGCAATTGTTATTATCATTTATTTTTAATATATATTTTGTTGATATTGAAGGGGATACACTAATAATGGATTGATTTGAAATGAAGAAACCAGCAGATGTTGACCATTCAAAAATACCATTAGTCGCGTTACTCGACCCCCTCAGTATAGCGATGCCTCCAGAGCAATAGGCTGTGTCTTTACCGGCATCGGCTTTCAAATTATTGAGTTGAGGTACTAATATTTTAGCAGAATCTCGACAACCTTTTGAGTCGGTTACAAGTGTTTTGTATGCACCTGATAACAAATTTGTGGCTGTTAAAACATCATTGGCAATCGGTGTCGCGCCCGACCAAGATACTTTATAAGGTGAAACACCACCCGAAACCGATAAATTGATGCTACCCGTTGCAGTGTTACAAAATGTTGAAGGTATTGTTAATGCCGTAATTTGGATAGGCGAAGGACTGGTATTTTTTTTATTGAAAAGAAGATGCGTTTTGTAAGATTTTGAAATGTCATAACCTGAAATTTCCATTTTTGAATCCGAATTGAGCGTGCCTTGCCATATATCTGTGTTGCAGCCTATCGAACAAGCGGGTGCATTATACGATTTATCAAATTCCCAAGTGCCATCGCCGTTGGTATCTATGCGGATACGGACAAAATCGTCATAATTAATTAAACGCAAAGCATAATCGCCACAAGGAAAACCGCGTCTTTTGGCGATAGTACTGAAATTATCTACCTGCACATTGCAGCCATCATACGCAGCAAGTGCACCATATGTTGGGTGTGCTTCTGAAGCTGCCTCATTCGGTTTCCAACCATCTCGGGCTGAATTATATTCAAAACTGCCCGCTGAAGCGGTTATACTTGGCTCATGATTGCCTTTGGCTTGGTAAAATCCTTTAAAATTAGTAAAATTATTAGCTCCTTCAAAAACCGAAACATTCCAAAAGCCCGCACCAAAACTTGGTTGAGGCGGAATAATACACATCATACTGAGGGGGGGCATCGGTACACCATTGCCTGTCAGATTGCCGCCACCATAAGCCACTACGCCGTTGGCAGCCGTGCGGATATAAGAGCCGTCGCCGTAGCCGTCAGGCGGATTGGAGGTATTGAGGTGGGGTAAATTTTTGATGTCATAGGTGATTTGTTGACAAAATGGCGCATTGATGCCCTCATATTGCACTTGAATTTGGCGCAAGCAACCTGTTGTTCCGCATGAACCATTGCGCGGATGGTTTCTAAAAATAGATACACCGGGCGATTGCGTTTTGATAGTGCCAAATGCCGTGAATACTTTTGAACCGCAAAGACTTGAAAAAGCATTATTTTGGATAAAGCTTAAATCAACACTGTCTTTATTATTGAAAAGTAAAATGGCTGAATGTGGTGGTGCGATACCAAAGTAAGGTTCAGAAAAAATATCTCTAAACACTACACCATATGGGCAGCTATTTCCAACAGCAGCATTGAGTCTCGTAAGAGCATTACTATTGACACTATTATCTTCTACTTTGACAGAGCCAATAAACGCATTATTGGTAGGGTTTAAGACCTTGAAATTTAAGTTTCGGAGATTAAATGGCTGGTCTCCTACTCTTAAAACCATATATTCTGTATAAAATTCATCTGTTCCGTAGGCATCGATCATAATTTCTGCAACAGTGGGTAGGTTAGAGCTGCATGAAGATGACCATCCTTCGCTTTGAGAAAAGGATAGAAAAGGTTGAATTAAAAAAAATAACCATAGAAAAGAGGTTTGCCGCATGAATGTATAAGTTTGGTAGTAACAGGGTAAGCGTTTATGTTATTTTTCGCAAACACAAAGCTAACAAATTTAATTGGAGGAAAAACAACATTTTTGCGGGATATTTAATTAGCTCTTTTTTCTTTGGATATAAACAGATTTTCCAATGAGTTGAGATTGGGCTACTAAGCCCCAATGGCGTGAATCTACTGACCCCTCAGTATTATCGCCTTGTACGAAATAATAGTTTTGTTTGAAGGTATAACTATTTGATTCTGCGGCATTTATGAAAATTTTATCAAACAGTCTTCCTGCTTGTACACCTTCATAAATTTCAATGAGAGGTTGATAAAAATCAAAATTGGTTTTATCAAAAATGATAGTTTGCCCTTTTTGAGGAATTTTATAAAATGTATAAGTTTTATTGAAAGGCAAAATTTTATGGGGGTCGAAAATATGGTATTTGCCTTGAGCCTTGGTGTTGCTATTTTCTTCATTTGCCTCATCTTTTACAAT
>JAYTON010000537.1:0-5032 GCA_043747725.1 Saprospiraceae bacterium | reverse complement strand
ATACATGAAATAGGGCATTCTTTTGCAGGTCTTGCCGACGAATATCTCATCGGCGGACAAGGTGAACGCCCTAATCGGACGATTGTAACAGATGCAGCGACTATAAAATGGAAGAATTGGTTAGGCACTAACACTGTAGGCATTTACCCAGTCGGCATCGAAGGTTGGCAACGTCCTCATCAAAACTGTAAGATGCAATTTCTGAACTCGCCTTTTTGTTCGGTTTGTGCGGAAGCATTCGTTAATAAAATATATGCCCTTGTGTCGCCGATTGATAATTTTACCCCCCTCAGTAAAACGGTCAATTTTACGGGTGTTTCGATGAATTTTTCCTTAGGTTTGATATTGCCTAATCCAAATACCTTAAAAATTGAATGGGTTTTGAATGGCTTGACGGTTGGTAAGGATATTAATAACATCAATATTTTAGCGACTAAATTGGACACTGGTAAAAATACCTTGATAGCTAAAGTCACAGACAGCACGGTACTCTCAAGGAGCTATAAACCAGCAACCTCGGGTTATCTGAACTCTATAACTTGGACGATTAATAAGGCAGGGATTCCCAGCCCCGTGGAAACAATCAATCAAGTCGATAAAATACATTACGACATTTATCCAAATCCCGTAGAGGATGTTTTGAGCGTCCATTTGAGTACTCAAAATACGATGGATGTTGAGCTATCGCTTTTCGATATGCAAGGACGGCGTTTGACGTTTATTCAAAGGCGGCGAGTGGATGAATTGCTCGAAAATGTCAATATGGCACATTATGCAGCCGGTAATTATGTTTTAAAAATAAAAATGGGTGACCATATTTTTGAGAAAAATATCATTAAACAGTAACCATTATTTTCTAATTTAATAAACTCACACTATGAATAAGTTATTCATGCTTTTCATTTTTTTGGCGGCTATAACGGCTTGTAAACCGCCTCAAAAATTTGTCAATAAAGAGGTGTTCAATACACCTATGCCGGGCTTCAATACTGAGGGGTCGGATGCTAAAGCCATTCAAATTGCCGACGATGTCATGAAAGCATTGGGCGGACGCTACGCTTGGGATATGACCCGCTACATCCGTTGGACGTTTTTTGGCAAACGCGCCTTGCTTTGGGATAAAACCAAAGAACGTGTGCGCATTGATTTTGTTGATCAGCCTTTAAGGATTCGTTTGAATCTGAAAGATATGACAGGACGCGTTTGGAAAGACGGAAAGGAGATGACCCAACCCGATTCTTTGAAAAAATACCTGACGCGCGGCAAGTCTATTTGGATAAATGACTCTTATTGGCTCGTGATGCCTTTCAAAATGAAAGACAGCGGCGTTACATTGAAATATGTAGGGAAAAAGAATAATTATATCAACGCTGAATGTGATGTATTGGAAATGACTTACAATCAAGTAGGTGATACACCTGATAATAAATACTTCATTTATGTCAATCCATCCAGCAAAATGGTGACTCAATGGGATTATTTTGCGAAAGCAACCAATGAAAAACCTACAATGTCAACCCCGTGGGCTGATTATCGCCCGGTTGGCAATATTTTGCTTTCAACGAGTAGGGGTGAGGGCAGAAGTATGGCGCCTTTAGGTGTTTATACGCAAGTTCCCGATACGGCTTTTACATCCTTGTTTGAGATGAATTGGAAAAATATAAAATAATAAAATGGCTAAACCGTCTGAAACATTGAAACTTTCAGACGGTTTTTCTTTTCTTATGTGTACATTTGCGCCGCAAATTTTTTAATAAAACAAATAGTGAATGAATCAGGATACTAAAAATGCCATGATAGGCATGACGTTGATAATGGTTATTTTGTTCGGTTGGCAATATTTGAGCGCGCCTTCAGCACAACAAATGGCTGAAAATAAAAGGATAAAGGACTCAACAGAGCAAGCGACTCGTCGCATGGATAGTTTAAAGATGGTTCAACCGACGGCTCAAATGCCCGTTCAAACTGCTTTACCCGATTCGGTTAGAATACAACAAATGCAAGGCGAATTTGGACCGTTTTCAACATTGGCAATGGGTCAAGAGCAAGTGAGTACACTTGAAAATGATGTTTTTAAAATAGCTTTCACGAATAAAGGCGGACGTATTAAAGATGTTGTTTTAAAAAAATATTATAAATTAACAGAGGATTCAAGTCGTGTTGAAAAGAAAGAACTGTTGCACCTTTTGGAAGATGTGAAAAATAGATTTGAATTTGTCATACCATCAAATACTGCAAAAGGAAAGATTTCAACGGAGGATTTATATTTTGCTACCCCCTCAGTATCAGGCAATACAATTGTGTTTAGGGCATCTCTTGACGACCAAACTTTTATTGAGCAGAAATATGTTATCGGCACTGGGTACGATATTGACTTTGATGTGCGGATGAAGGGTTTAGGGCAGGTATTGAACCCTAATGCCCACTCAGTTCAGTTAAATCTTGAAAATTACCTCGATAAATTAGAGAAAAATGTCAGTTACGAAAGTTCTTACTCCAATTTGCATTTCAGAGAAGGCGATGATATTCCTGATTATTTGGGGGCTACCGGCGAAGTAAAAAAAGAATTGAGTACAAAACCGGTTCAATGGGTGTCTCATGCCAATCAATTTTTTAATACCACTATTATGTCTTTAAATGGTGGCTTCAAATCTGCCAATTTAGAAAGTCAAGCCTTCGATTTAAAAAGTACAGATCTAAAGAAAACAACTTCAAGGCTTGAATTGGCAGCTGATAATGGCGAAGTGAATGCCAAAATGAGACTCTACATCGGACCCAATGATTATTCAATCCTTAAAACCTATAAAAATAAGTTGGAAGATGTGGTAAGTTATGGTGGCTCAATATTAGGCACTATCAATCGCTACATTATTCGCAATATATTCGATTTTTTGCACAATATTTTTGGGAACGTTGCTGTGTGTATTTTGCTTTTGACGCTGGTAGTCAAGGCATTTCTCTACCCACTCAGTTATAAAATGCTGCGCTCTCAAGCGAAAACCACAGCTTTGAAGCCTGAAATAGAGAAATTGAAAGCTAAATACAAAGACGATCCGAAGAAAGTACAAGTAGAGCAAATGAAGATATATCAAGAGTTTGGTGTCAACCCCTTGGGCGGTTGTTTACCCACGCTTTTGCAGATGCCTATCTGGATGGCTTTGTTCCGATTCTTTCCAGCGTCCATTGATTTCCGACAGCAAGGATTTTTATGGGCAACAGATTTGACGGGCTTTGAAGAATTTATCAAATTACCGTTTCATATTCCGCTTTATGGCGCTCATATTAGTTTATTTGCCTTGCTTTGGGGTGCTTCATTGGTCGTTTTTACTTGGTATTCAATGAAAGATACCGATATGACAGGTCAACCGGCAATGATGAAACAATTGCAATATTTTACGCCTGTTTTATTCACGGTCATGTTCAATAGTTATGCGGCGGGTTTGAGTTTGTATATGTTATTTTCCAATTTATTGAATATTGGTCAGACAGTCGTCACTAAAAACTATGTCATTGACCATGATAAAATCCTTGAAGAATTGCATATTTACAAGAAGAACCCTAAAAAGCCGAGCGCCTTCCGTCAAAAACTCAATGATGCCATGCAAGCACAACAAGTGATGAAAGAAGAGCAAGAGAAAACGGTGAAAGGGAAGAAGAAATAGGAATTTGTCATTCAGAAGGAATCTCTTTTTATCTTTTCAGAATACACAAAAGAGATTCCTTCTGAATGACAAAAACTATGTGAACTATGTGAAAAAATAAAATAATCAATTCAATGAAAAACATACTATTCTTATCATTTACCCTCCTCATTTTTGCCACTTGTCATAAAAAAATAAGCGGTAAAACGACCTCGACTCAGCCCGCTCCAGATACCAAAGTCGTTGAAGCGACCCCCTCAGTAAATACGACTGCAAAAGGCATTAAGACCATTAACATTCCAGAAGGTGTAGATTCCAATCTTGTTATCAGCCTTCAACGGACAGCCTGTTTTGGACAATGCCCCGTTTACAAAGTTGAAATTTTCAAAGACGGTACAGTGAGATATAAAGGTACGGCATTTATAAAAAAACGCGGACAACATGAAGCCGTCGCCAGTATAGCATTCATAAAAAATATACAACAAAAAGCAGCCGTCATCAACTATATGGCTCTGAGCGATAAATATCCGGAAGGGGACAATATGATTACCAATATTCCAAGCACCATCTCCTATGTTCGGATAGACAATGATGGAAAAATGATTATCAATAATTTTGATGCACCCAAAGAACTGATTGAATTTGAAAAATGGTTGGAAAAAGAGATAGACGCTTTGGAATGGAAGGAGGTCAAGCCCTGAAATTATCAGTAATCCAAGTTGCAAGTTATTTAAAAAAGGTGTATTACACCGTCAATGCGGCACTGCACCTTTTCTTAAAACAAAGCATCCCGAACTTTGTAACACACAAAATTCGGGATGTCTCATGGTTGAAAAAATTTTATTTAATAAAAAATATGATAGCCGTGAATTAATTACAAGCTGTTTTGCAAATACTTTTTCGCCTTGCAAAACCCGCACTACGATGACACCTTTTGCATAAGTACTCACATCAAAGCGTTGGTTGTAATCGCCACTAAAATCATTGAGGGTTTGTTGGAAAAGGACTCTGCCGCTGACATCATATAATGCAACGGTGGTAGGAACGGCTTCTGCTTGAAATTGTATATTCACTGGGATAAATGCGAGTTGAAAGCCCTTATAAAAGTCAATCGTCAGCGATTGGATATAAAAACCGACAAAGAATCTTCTGAAATAGCATTTTATATGACCAATATAATACCTATAATGACAGAATGGCTAAGGAATTCTTTGCAGTAGTGCGGCAACATTGGTCAGTAGAAGTCAGTCACCAACCATATTCGGGATGTCACTTTAAAAAAGACCAATTCAGAACAAAAAAAACGATTGTTCTAAAAACATAGCTCCTTTGAGGTCTTTGATTATTAATCTTTTAATTAAAAATAGACCAAAGAATTTAGCCGCTCAAAT
>JAYTON010000536.1:0-1864 GCA_043747725.1 Saprospiraceae bacterium | reverse complement strand
TCCAATTTGAAAGAGCCGACGCTTTGGCGGCAAGTCAAACCGATGTATGAAGAGCAAGTTTTGAATCTTTATTATCGAGACATTGCAGAAACTTTTTATAACTCCGTCTTTCGACATGTTCATAAGGGTTTGAGTGTGGATAAGGAGTTGATGTTTGTGATGCCGACACTTGATAAAATGGATTATCACTCGGCCCGCCCCATTTTTAGAACTTATTCAGGCAAATTATCCGCTCGAACTATGGTGACGCAACTATTTGAAGACTATCGTTTGGATGTGCCTTATGAAGATATTGAAAGGGATATTAATTTAGTGACCAATAAAATTTTGACTGATTTATTGTCCAAATATCAAACGGATGATGATACCCGATTGGAGGTTTTAAAACCTTTATTTTATAGAAATAAAGCAGCTTATATCGTCGGGCGAGCTTATTTGGGTGGAGAAATTCACCCCTTTGTTATCCCCCTTTTGCACAGCGGAAAAGGCGTTTTTGCAGATGCTTTGCTTCTTGAATACAACCATATTGCTTCCATTTTTACCTATTATCGCGCTCATTTCTTAGTAGATGTCGATATTCCAAGCGAAATGGTTATTTTCCTCAAATCTATTTTACCACACAAACCCATCAGTGAGCTTTATACTTGTTTGGGCTTTGAAAAGCATGGTAAAACGGAGATGTATCGGCAATTTTTAAATCATTTGGAACAACACCCAGAAGAGAAATTTGACTTTGCACCAGGCATAAAAGGAATGGTGATGTCAGTCTTTACGTTGCCAACTTTCAATATGGTTTTCAAAATTATTAAAGATGAATTTGCACCGCCTAAAAATATTTCTGAAAAACAAGTGAAGGGGAAATATCAAATGGTCACTCAACACGACCGCGTAGGGCGTTTGGCGGACACCCATCTTTTTGAAAATTTTGTCTGCGAAAAAGACCGATTTGCCCCTGAATTATTGGCAGAATTGAGAAAAATAGCTAAATCCAAAGTGATTTTGAGGAATAGCGCTGATGGTAAAGGTGTAGATAAAGTGGAAATCAAGCATATTTATGTAGAGAAAAAAATGATTCCGCTCAATATTTATCTTGAAAATGCCAGCCCTGAAGATGCTCGACTGATTTTAGATGATTATGGCAAAGCCTTAAAACAATTAGCCGCTGCCAACATTTTCCCGGGCGATTTGCTGCTGAAAAACTTTGGTGTGACGCGCCTCAAGCGAGTAGTTTTTTATGATTATGACGAAATAGAGCTTATAACGGATTGCCAATTCAGAGAAATACCGACTGCCCGCAGTCACAGCGATGAAATGTCTTCCGAAGCGTGGTTTTATGTTGGTGAAAAAGATGTTTTTCCCGAAGAATTTCCCCCATTTTTATTTCCTCAAAAAGAATTGAGAGCTATCTTTGAAGAGCTACACCCCGATTTGCTCAATCCTCAATATTGGAATGCTGTTAAAAAACAGTTGCTCGAAGGGGCTATTATTGATGTTTTTCCTTATCCTGAATCTCTGCGATTTAGGAATATTTAGCATAGCTGATTGAAAAAGCACCCCCTCAGTATAAACCCATATTTCAAGCAAAATAGATGTTCTGTGCTACGAAAAAAACATGTCCAGCAGCAACTTTCTACCCCTTATTGTTATATTCCGCATGGCTTTGAAAATTTTGATGCATCAAAATATAATGCAGGTGAGGCCGTATTCATTTTTAAAATCACTGAACTTTTAAAAAAGCATTGGCGATAACAAACGCCTTGAAATATTAGAAGAAAAAATAAAAAAAAGCCGCAACTTCGCCGATAGAGATTGGCTTTTAGAGAAATTGAATCATCTCAAAAAAGCGCGTTCTAAAAAATAAATA
>JAYTON010000535.1:0-6110 GCA_043747725.1 Saprospiraceae bacterium | reverse complement strand
TCCTCACGCGTAGCCGCAAACACTAAATGCGTATGGCTATCGCACCATGCCGGCAGCACGAACCTATCCGTTGCATCAATCACTATATCGGCTCTATTTGGGCAATTTTTCATGCCTCCAAATTTCATAATGCATTGATTTTCAATGAGTAAAAACGCATTGTCTACTTTTGGCAAATGAGGCATTTCACTTCCTTCCAGTCGTATTATATCAAGCGCATGAGCACCGACAAGCTGTGTTATATTTTTAATTAAAATAGAAGACATCTTAAAAATCAATAAAATGTTTTAAAATTATTTTAAATTTACCTTTTCAAAAAGGCATTCATGAGGCATATATTAAATCGTTGGCGTGCCACTTGGAATCCCGACATGTATCATGGTTGGGGTCGTAAGCGGAGCTATTTTGAGGGTTGGTACTTCAAAATAGTGGACTCTACTGAGGGGTATGCACTCGCATTTATCCCCGGCATTTCGATGAGTAAAGATGGCAAAAGCCACGCCTTTCTCCAAACAATGGACGGTAAAAAATGCACTACTACCTACGAACGTTTTGATGCCTCCAATTTTCAAGCTCATAATAAGCATTTTCATTTACAAATAGCTCATAATCAATTTTCTACAAATAATATTAAAATTAATCTACCTAATATAAAAGGTGAATTAAGTTTTGAAAATATAGCTGCTTGGCCTAAAATGCTGGGTGCGCCAGGCATCATGGGATGGTTTTCATTCGCCCCTTTTATGGAATGCTATCACGGCGTTGTGAGTCTCGACCACTCCATAAAAGGCAGCCTAAATATCAATGGACAAGAGATAGATTTTACCAACGGGCGTGGTTATATTGAAAAAGATTGGGGTTTTTCGTTTCCAAAAGGGTATATTTGGATGCAAACGAATCATTTTGACAAAGCCCCCCTGCCCCCAAAGGGGGAGTTTGCACAGCCAGACTATTTAGTAGAAGAGACGATTTTGCAGAAAGGGATTGAACTCGAAAACGAGTTCATCCAATCTCCCCCTTTGGGGGTCGGGGGGTTTGGTCTCGGTTATTCCCTCATCGCCTCCGTCGCCAATATCCCTTGGTTGGGTAGTTCTTTTATCGGTTATATTGTGGGCTTTTGGTTTCAAAACAAATTGTATCGTTTTGCAACTTATACGGGTGCACGAATGATTGCTCAACTGGATGGCAATCATATTCGTTTGGCTTTTAAAGATTCTAAAAATCGACTTGAAATTGACACTGTTAAAACAGGTACAGGCACACTTATTTCACCCATTGAAGGAGAAATGACGGGTAAAATCAATGAAAGTTTACAAGCCATAATCAATGTTCGTTTTTATGAAAAAGATAAATTGATATTTGAAGGTGCGGGTAGAAATGCCGGATTGGAAGCTGCGGGAGATGTGGATATACTTTTGACAAACACTTGGCGACGTTGAAAATAGGTTGAGATAAGTTCTAATACTGAGGGGTATTAGATTTAAGAACTCTTAAAGATTTCCTAAATCTGATACAAAGCACAAATTAAAAAACTAAAGTGCCAAAGGATAATTAGACATTGTAAAATTTAATTTATAAAATATCTGAACATTACTATGGAAATCAATAAAATAAATCGCTCGACAATGGAAGGATTAGACACCATTTATTATAGTTCGCCGCTTGGTTTGATGGAAATTCAAGCAACAGCATTGGGCTTGAGAGCGGCTAATTTTGCCAATGAAAAAATATTAACGGAAGTTGAAAACATGTATAACCAATTGGCAGTCAAACAGTTAGATGCTTATTTCAATGGTCAAATAAAAGATTTTGACTTGCCTTTAGATTTGGAAGGAACGGATTTTCAAAAACGGGTTTGGAATGAATTGTTGAAAATTCCGTTTGGTAAAACGAAATCTTATATGGATATTGCCCGCGCTATCGGCGACCCTAAAACCATTCGAGCCGTCGGCATGGCGAATGGGAGTAACAAAATTGCTATCATCGTGCCTTGCCATAGAGTCATTGGTTCGGATGGTTCGCTGACGGGTTATGCAGGTGGGATGGCACGTAAAAAATGGCTTTTAGAGTTTGAAACGCCGCCTATTCAGCAGGAATTATTCTAAAAAAAAGATGATGAATCAAGGAGAAAGTAAAAAACCGATTTCGGAAGAAGATAAATTATTCATGCGCGAGGCGATTGAAATGTCGCTCAAAGGTATGAGGAGTGGTGAAGGGGGTCCTTTCGGTTGCATCATCGTGAATGAAAATGGTGTCATCATTGGCAAAGGCAATAATAAAGTCACTTCCTCCAACGACCCAACAGCACATGCTGAAGTGGTGGCTATCAGGGATGCCTGTCAAAACATCGGTCATTTTCAATTGGACAATTGTACTATTTATACTTCTTGCGAGCCTTGCCCGATGTGTTTGGGGGCAATTTATTGGGCGCGGCCTGCTCGCATCGTTTATGCTTGTTCACGTGAGGATGCCGCCGCCATTGATTTTGACGATGAATTTTTATACCAAGAACTCATATTGCCCATGCACGAACGGCGCATCCCTATCGTCCAAGCTCTACAAATTGAAGGCATTAAAGTTTTTAAAGAATGGAAAAATAAGAATGATAAAATTGAATACTAACTTAATGATGAGTGATGAATGATAAATGATGAATTTTTGCACCCCTCAGTATTTTCGTAAAATGTTGACTTTCACTCAATTATCACATTCATCACCCATCATTCATCATTCATCATTAAATACAATGTTTTACGAATTCAAAGGTTTTATCCCCGTTGTACATCCTTCCAGTTTCGTGCATCCGCAGGCGACTGTAACGGGCAATGTGGTGATTGGCAAAAATGTTTATATCGGACCAGGGGCGGCACTGAGAGGCGACTGGGGCGGTATTATCCTTGAAGATGGCTGCAATGTGCAAGAGAATTGCACTATTCATATGTTTCCGAGCGTGACGGTTCGACTGATGGAAGGGGCGCATATTGGGCATGGCGCAATTATTCATGGGGCGACGATTGGGCGCAATGTGCTTGTGGGCATGAATGCCGTGATTATGGACAATGTAGAAATCGGTGATGAATGTGTTATCGGTGCTTTGAGTTTTATCAAAGCGGATGAGAAAATACTGCCACGTAGCCTCGTAGTTGGCAATCCTGCACGCGTCGTCCGACAAGTCAGCGATGCCATGATGGAGTGGAAAACGAAAGGCACTCAACTTTATCAAATGCTCCCCAAAGATTGTTTCGACACTTTGAAGCCTTGCGACCCCCTCAGTAAAATGCCTGAAAATCGCCCCGAACAAGCGGTTTTGTTTGAAACTTGGAAAACAATCATGAGTAATAAGTAATGGGTAATGGGCTACCTTATTACCTATTACCCATTATTTTAGTCGCTTTAAATATAATTCCATAGCACAGGGGGCGCGGCTTGTACCACCAAAATATGGATGAATGAGGGAAGCGTTGTCAGGTATTTTTTCAAAGGATTTAGTTTCTTTAAGGGTATTATTTTTTGTTTTAATCAAAATTGTAACCTCTTTTTTCAATTTATTGGTAATAAATTCTACTATAAAATCTTCATCGGGCTGAACTGTTAAATGCGGGTCATCCTTGAAAAAACGCTTTTTACTGACGTGCCAGTAAGGGATGAGCTCAAATATTAGGGTTTGAGGATTGTGACGCCAACCGACCATTGCTGTGTTGTTGAGCGGATTTAAAGGCGAAAAAGTAATGCCCGTTAGTTTGTTATAATCCCACTGGTCTTCGACCGTTTTACCATTTTTATCGTTCATAAAATAGCAACAACTTTTATCGAATCGGCATGACCACCGCAGGGTATCAGGTAATTCAATACTTCGACTGAATAAATTTCTCGGTTTTGAAAAATGACTACCCTTATCGAAACGATATTTTTCTTCCAATTTGATGGTATCATTTGCCTGTATTTTGATGGGCAAAAAGACAATAATCGTTAGTAGCAAAGGTAATGTCATTTAAAAACAAGCATTTTTAAAGTTAAAAAACTTAAAATTGTCACTGCGAGCGGAGCGTGGCAGGAGGGGTTGTAAAAGTAAATCTTATCCAGTCAATTTTGAATTTTACTTTTGTTAAATCATTTTTGCTGTTAGAATGTTTTAAATCAAAATTTCACAATGAAAACCTTGACATTTTCGCCTAAACACATCATCATCGGCTCAATCTCTGCCATTCTCATTTTTGAAAATTGCAAACATGAGGATGATAATATCATTCGAACATTGCCAGATGGTGCTTCAAAAATAGAAGCGACAACGCAACGCGCAGGCAATGCCACAGCCGGTTACGAATATTTAGTCACGGGCGATTATGTCAGCAGCGGCATTCCTTTAGATGTTTTTAAAGCCGTTTTTAGCTCTAATAGTCCCGATGACCTCGCACGCACGGGTGACAACAAAGGTGTTCCGTATAATTTTAACGTTGTAAAGGCATCCAATGGTGTGAAAGTGGTGGCAACAAATTGTTTGAATTGTCATGCGGATAGAATTAATGGACAAATCGTCGTCGGTTTGGGTAATACGACGGCAGATAATACCATTGATGTGGCGCAACAACTCAATACACTTGACCTCGTTGTTCAAACACGCTATGGTAAAACCTCGCCTGAATGGACTGCTTATCAGCCATTTACAAGGGGTTTTAGAGCGATTGCGCCCTATATTCGCACTGAAACTAAAGGGGCGAATCCGGCAGATAAGATATTTGCAGCCCTGTCTGCTTTCAGAAATAAAGACGATTTGAAATGGTTGAATACCCCTCAGTTTGCAATATCTTCTAAGCCTGTTCCGAGTGATGTGCCGGCTTGGTGGCATTATAAAAAGAAAAATGCTTTGTATTTTAACGGTTTAGGCAAAGGCGATTTTGCCCGTTTGAATATGGCTACTGCTTTGATTACGATGCTTGATAGTACTGAAGCTCGAAAAATTGAAGCGCATTTTCCAGATTTGGATGCTTTTTTAAAAACCATTCAACCACCTAAATATCCGTTCGCAATTGACCAGACATTGGCTCAAAAAGGCAAAACGCTTTTTAATGATAACTGCGCTAAATGCCATGGGAAACATGAATCAGCCACTGATTATCCCAATTTACTCATTGATGTAGCAACTATTGGAACGGATGCGGCTTTAGCCAATGAGTATGAAAAATATCCTCAATATCACACTTGGTACAATCAAAGTTGGTTTTCTAAAAACCCAAATGCTGCGCAGCTTTTGCCGACCAAAGGCTATGTTGCACCGCCGCTTGATGGGATTTGGGCAACGGCGCCTTATCTCCACAACGGCTCTGTGCCGACGCTGGATGATGTGCTGAATAGTAATCAACGCCCCAAATATTGGTCGCGTACTTTTGATAACAAAGCGGATTATGATGCCGTTAAAATAGGTTGGAAATATAAAATTGAATCCTCAAAATTGGACATCAATACTTACGATGCAACGATTTATGGCTATGGCAATACAGGGCATATTTATGGTGATAAATTCACAGCCGATGAACGTAAAGCAGTCATTGAGTATTTGAAATCGCTATAAATTCCGTCTATTAAACCTCTGCACGATAACTTATTGAAAATCAATCACTTACCTATAATTTTACAAAAATTAAAGACATTTATAAAAATGGAAAAAGATAAATTTATGCAATTAGCCATTGACCAAGCTCGTAAAAGTTTGAGTGAAGGTGGCATTCCCATTGGTTCAGTATTAGTCAAAAACGGTGAGTTGGTGGCAGCAGGTCACAACAAAAGAGTGCAAGAGAAAAACCCTATTTTGCACGGCGAAATGGACTGTTTAAACAACGCCGGGCGAGTAGGCAGCTACAAAGGCTCAACGATTTATTCCACGCTCATGCCTTGCTATATGTGCGCAGGCACGATTGTGCAATTCAAAATTCCGAAGGTCATCGTCGGTGAATCAAGGACTTTTGATGGTGCCAGAGCATTCATGGAGTCGCACGGCGTAGAGGTGATTGACCTCGATTTGAAAGAATGCATAGACATGATGAACGATTTTATTGACAAAAACCCCACGTTGTGGAATGAAGATATCGGGGAGTTATGAGTTGGTTATTTGT
>JAYTON010000534.1:0-3802 GCA_043747725.1 Saprospiraceae bacterium | reverse complement strand
GTTCATTCCATTTGGATAATACGGTTGCGATTCAGAAATCGACTGAAAAATTTATTCGACTACCCGATATTTACTCCAAAAACAGTCTTTATTTAGAAGGTAAAATTTTTAGAAAAGCGATGTTAGCGCGCTTTGGCTTCGATTTGCGCTACGCTACGGCATGGTTCGCGCCCGCATATATGCCTTTGACAGGACAATTTTATGTGCAGGAAACGGAGAAAGTGAGTGCCTATCCTTCAGTAGATGTGTTCATGTCGTTCAAAGTGAAGTCCTTCCGTCTGTTTGTAAAAATGGATAACGTTTTGGGGAGTTTTTCTAAAAATATATACTATCAAATCTATAATTATCCCGTCCCTGACCGTCAATTTCGTTTTGGCGTTCGTTGGAACTTGCTGAATTGAGGTTAAAGAATAAAGCCGTTCAGAATAATCTGAACGGCTTTATTCTTTACTAAACAAATTGTTTTTATTCAATATTGGCAGCAATTTTATTTGCAATATCCATCAACTCTTCTTTAGAAATATCTAAACTTTTGCCAAATCCTAAATCCGAAACGTGATTAATGGGCATGAGATGAACGTGTGCATGAGGCACTTCTAAGCCAACGACTGCCATGCCGACACGCGTACAAGGCACTGCTTTTTTTAGAGCTCTGGCAACTTGTTTAGCAAAAATCATCATGCCCGCAAGATGATCATCTTCCATGTCGAAAATATAATCTACTTCTTTTTTAGGAATTACGAGCGTATGACCTTTTACCTGTGGGCGCACATCAAGGAAAGCTAAATAATCATCAGTCTCTGCGACCACGTAGGCAGGGATTTCTTTATTAACGATGCGTGTGAAAATGCTTGCCATGATTTTTATTTTATGAAAAAATTTATAACATATTGGCTGTCAATATGTTATAAAATAAAATTTAACCTAATGATATACTGATAATTTTAAATTCAATAGTACCATTGGGCGTATTTATACGAGCAATATCGCCTATTTCTTTACCCAATAAGCCTTGCCCGACAGGCGAACTGACAGAGAGTTTACCTGTTTTGAGATCAGCTTCTGCTTCGGGAACGAGTTTATATTTGAGTTGTTTTTTCAGCTTAATATTTTCGATGACCACGTTAGTCAGAACACCTACTTTAGAATCATCGAGCATTGTTTCGTCAATGATACGGGCATTAGCGAGCTTGGATTCAAGTTCGGCAATTTTCGCTTCGAGCAATCCTTGCGCATCTTTAGCGGCATCGTATTCCGCATTTTCTGAAAGGTCGCCTTTTTCACGGGCTTCAGCGATGGCGCGAGCGGCTTCTTTGCGGCCTGTTGTACGCAATTCATCCGCATCAGCTTTTATTTTTTCGTAACCGCCTTGCGTTAAATATGTGTATTGAGACATAGTTTTTCAATTTTAAATTTTAAAGACATGAAAAGGCGAGAAGGTTTCTACTGAATGAGTTAGAAACCTTCTCGCCTTTGTTTTATTAATACAAAGATATACTCTTTTTTATGAATAAATCAACAGGCATTATAAAAAAATGCTTTTCGCCTTAAAGATTGAGGCGTAATGCTATATTATGTGTACCATTCCATGGACTTGACGCTAAATATCCATAGTCGATAGATAATTTTTGACTGCCCGTTTTATTGAAAGGCAACTCAACTGAAAGTCCACCACATACGCCAGTATAAACTGATTTGTTGACATCGCCCGGTTTGACGCCCATTTCATATTTGTAACCGCCTCTTAGAACGAAGATATTATTGAGCGAAAACTCTAAGCCACCGCCTACTTCATCACGTGAAAATGAATTGGATGTAAAATTGCCAACGGCTGTTAGACGCATTTTTTCATCAGGTAAAATGTCATATGAAGCACCGATATTTAATTGAGCAGGCAACCCAAAGCGCGCTGCTTGTTTTGAATAGGATAATTGATAAGATTGCGTGCCATCAGGGTTCAGACCACCGGTATTCAAACCTTGACCACCAAACCGCATACCCGCAGGGCTGACATTGCGGAGATTAATACCAAATTTGAAACGGTCGGTATATTGTTCAGAACCCGTTACGTACTGAACGCCTGCATCTACCGAAATACCCGAAGCTGAAATATCTGCCAATGACTCATTGATGAAACGAGCCGTAATGCCTACCGATACTTTTTTCTCAAAAATATGAGAATAAGAAAGTCCAATATTGAAAAAAGTGGGTGTGAATGTTGCGCCTGTGCCTTCGGGTAAAGCGTTGGTCGTGACGGGTATTCTACCAAAACTCAATGCATTGATGGCTATACCAAATGCACCATTTTCTCCTACTTTTTTAGCTATTCCTAAAGCATTCATGGATAAACCGGTGCCTTGAAGATAGATGGAGTGACCTATGCCTATTTCTAAACTATTGATACGAGAAAGCCCTGCAACATTGAGCGACATGGCTTCCACGCCGCGTACAGATGCTGTGTTCATAGCGTGCAAACCCACACTCCGCGCCCAAGGGTTGAGGAGCAGTTCGTAGGCTCCCGCTTCGCCTTGGCGATCAGGGTTGCCAGCGAAAACAGACAAAAACATGAGGCTTATCGAAAAAGATAAAAGTATTTTTTTGTTCATAATCGTGAGGATTCAATATTCGATTTTAAAATTTGGTAAGCTATAAATATTTTATTTAAATAAATTTATAACTGGTTGATTATCAAACTCTACGACGGTTTTCCCCAAAGGGATTCCATTAGAAAAACCCTCGTAGAGTTGTATTTATTGAGTTACAAGCGCGAAGGGTCAAACTGACGATTGACTGCAAAGAATTTCAAAGTCCGAGTGCCCTCAGGCGAATCTACATGAATGAGATAAACGCCACTAGCCACTGGAATACCTTTTGCATTTTTCATATCCCATTCAACATCAGGGGCAATTTGCTTAGCTCTGATTCCTGGATTAATGCGCGGACTATTTTCAGAAGGTCGTTCGTCGCGTTTGAATTGACGGATGAATTTACCATCGAGTGTATAGACTGTGATAGTAGATTTTGCAGGTAAATTGGTGAATTTCACTGTTGTTGAAAATTCATTGATTTCATAAGCTGAATAGCCATAGTAAGGGTTCGGAACGATATTAATCATATTGAGCGAAGAATCCACGCCAGCAGTAGTCAACTCTTTTGCTTGATTTCCTTTGAGTTGGAACGTATATGCCGGATGATTGCCGTTAGTGCCTTTACCTTTTGCAGGGGCATAAGGATTATTGACACGCAACTTGACAGTGACATCATTCGGAATCAAACCATCTTTATAAGTCAACATTTTAGAACCTGAAAGAAGATATGGCATAGACGTCCACGTGATGGACTTCAAAGGTGCTACTTTTCTAAAAGAAGCACCCGTCAAACGCTCGCGAAGAAGTTTGCAACTATCATATTCAGTATTGGTGACATAAACAAAATGTTGTCCACCAAAAAATGCAGCATAACCTGGATTTAAACCAATTCGAGTCGGTAAAAATGCTTGAGATGATGGATTCCAAATCATATCGCGATTGATATTTTTTGAGTCGGCATCATATATACCTAAATCAGGGTCATAAGCAGAATTTTCTCCGAAGAAAATATTGACCCGTTTACCTGTTTCTACATCAATGGCATAGCCCGGAAACCAACCCATACCATTTGTAATACCGGCGGATTGTTCATCAGGCAGTACTTGACGCACCGCTTTATTCGGATTTGCAGGATCAGCATCCTTTCCTACTGAGGGGGCCTGACGGAGGTCGAACATGCGTGCATTGCCTTCGGTGGTGACACGAGGTCCAGT
>JAYTON010000533.1:0-16135 GCA_043747725.1 Saprospiraceae bacterium | reverse complement strand
CTCAGTATAGTGGCTAATCCGAAGCATGGGACATTGACAGTAGATGGTTCAAATAATATAAATTATTTGCCAGCTTTAAATTTCTGCGGTGCTAAGGATACATTAGGTTATGAAATATGCAACGCTAATGGTTGCGATACGGGCTGGGTTTTCATTACGATTAATTGCCCGCCAGTTATTTTATACCCAATTGCCCTCAATGATGCTGTTTCTACTTTGAAAAATGCAAGTATTACAATTAATGTTTTATCAAATGATACCCTCAACGGTGGTTTAAAACAAAGCATTCGGATTGTTCAAAACCCGACTAAAGGAACAGCGAATGTGAATGGTTTCAATTATATCGTCTTTAATCCACAATCAAATTTCTGTGGTGGTCAAGATTCTTTGAGCTATGAAATATGCAATGCCAATGGTTGCGATACAGCATGGGTTTATATTACAATCAATTGCCCTGCTCTTGTATTGCCAATTGCCAAGAATGATGCTATTTCAACTTTAAAAAATAGAGCTATTACCATTAATGTTTTATTAAATGATAATACAAATGGTGCTTTGATTAGCCCCCTCAGTATCGCATCGAATCCAAGCAACGGAACGGTTTCTGTGGATGGTTCAAATAAAATAGTCTATACGCCAGACTTAGATTTCTGCGGCGGCAATGACATCTTGACTTATGTCATTTGTAATGCCGATGGTTGTGATACGGCTATTGTGATTATTACAATTAACTGCCCAATCATAGCACCTATAGCTGTGGATGATGCTATTTCTCTTGATAAAAATACATTGAAACTATTTAAACCAACAGTAAATGATACTTTGAACGGCTCATTATTTTCTATTAATATTATCACTTTGCCTTCAAATGGTACCATTGGATTTATTAGTATTGACTCATTGATATACACGCCATTTATTGGTTTCTGCGGAAAAGACACGATTACATATAGCGTATGCAATCAAGGTCGCCTATGCGATACAGCTACAATTACTGCTACTATTAATTGCACTGATTCATCAGACAATAGTCGCCGCCCCGTAGCGATGGATGATGCAGTTTCAACTTTAAAAAATACACCTATTAATATAGCCGTGATTGCTAACGACTCTGTGAATGGTGCTTTGAGCCGACCCCTCAGTATTTCGGGCAATTCGAAGCATGGAATGGCGACTGTGAACGGTAATCAAATTACCTACTCTCCTGCCTTAGATTTTTGTGGCGGCAATGATACCTTGAGCTATGTGATTTGCAATTCTACTGGTTGCGATACAGGTTGGGTATTTATTACGGTCAATTGTACAGGCGGTAATAATAATGCTAACCAACCAATCGCTTTAAACGACAATGTTTCAACTGGTAGAAACACGCCGTTTATTTTCCAACCGACTAAAAACGATACAATAAATGGTACTTTAGCTTCTTTGAATATTATCTCTACTGCCAAACATGGAACATTAGCCTTCGCTGGCATTGATTCATTGGTTTACTATCCGCAAGCAGGTTATTGTGGTAACGATACCATAATCTACAGCATTTGCAATCAGTTCTCATTGTGCGATACGGCGACGATTATTGTTAATATCACGTGCGATACAGTGCCTGCGGGCAATGGCAAACGCCCAGTAGCGGTAGATGATTTGGCGACAACTTTAAAAAACACAGCGATCAATATAGCTGTTTTGACCAATGATACTATCAACGGCGGTTTAACAAGACCCCTCAGTATTTTAGGTAATCCAAGCAAGGGAACGGCAGTTGTTTCAGCCAATGACATCGTTTACACGCCTCAAACAGGTTTCTGCGGCGGCACTGATACAGTGAGTTATGAAATATGCAATGCGAATGGTTGCGATACAGGTTGGGTATTTATTACGGTCAATTGCCCTGTGATTATTTTAAAACCGGATGCGGTGAATGATGTGGTGACGACCACTAAAAATACACAAGTAGTAATCGATGTTTTAGCCAATGATATTAAAAACGGTACTTTAACAAGAACCACCAATATCATCAGACAACCAAAAGGCACTGCCATTGTCAATTTTTCTAACAAAATCGTCTATATTCCTCAAGCAGGATTCTGCGGAGGCAGCGATACTTTGACTTATGAAATATGCAATGCAGATGGTTGCGATACAGCTTTGGTTTTCATCAATATTCAATGTGTTGGCATTAACCCAGATGCCATTGATGATGTGGCAACGGTCAATAAAAATGTCAGCACAACATTGAGTGTTTTAGCAAACGATGCTGTCAACGGTACTTTGAGCAGACCCCTCAGTATTGTGACGCCACCGAATCATGGAACGGCTACTGTAGATGCCAATAATAATATCAGCTACACGCCGACGACTAATTTCTGCGGAGCAAACGATACATTGACATATGAAATTTGTAATAATAATGGTTGCGATACGGCGAAATTAATCATCACCGTTTCATGCCCATTTGTTTTGAATCGCCCTGATGCAGTAGATGATTATACTTCTACATTTAAAAATATAGCTATCAATGTTGATGCCTTGACGAATGATAAAATAAATGGTATTTTAGATAGCATTTCTATCATTAATGCCCCTAAACACGGCTCAGTAAATATCAATGGTTTGAAAATTCAATATCAACCTGACAGCACATTCTGCGGTTCGAACGATACATTGAGCTATTCAGTTTGTACTTCAAACGGTTGTGATACGGCTCAAATTATCGTTTCAGTTTCATGCGATATTATTAGCAATACGCCGCCTGATGCAGTAGATGATGCCAGCAGTACGATTCAGGGTCGCTCATTAACAATGGTTGTATTGGCGAATGATTTATTGCATGGAGAAGCATTGGATAAAGCTAAGATAATTCAAGTACCGCATCATGGTAGCGCCCGTTTTGATTCATTCGGTAATATCTTTTATAACCCAAATGCTAATTTCTGCGGCGGAAATGATACGCTGACTTATCAAATTTGTACGCACTATGGTTGCGATACGGCTCAAGTGGTTATTTCAGTAACGTGCGATTCGTTGTTCAATTTATTGCCGATTGCTATTATAGATGATGCAGCGACTGCTCGGAATATCTCTATCATCATTCCTGTATTGCAAAATGATACTTTAAATGGTGCAGATACTTTCAGAATCATCACTTTTGGAAAACATGGCTCGGCAGTTTTCAATAATATAAACAGCATCGTTTATCAGCCAGATTCTATTTTCTGTAATGGAAAAGATACTTTGGTGTATGAAATATGCAATATAAAAGGTTGTGCAACGGCAAAAGTGATTATTGCTGTAACATGTGATTCGATTGCGAAATTGATTCCAATTGCCAATGCTGATACAGCTTTAACGGCTACAAACACACCTGTTATGATTGATATTTTGAAAAACGATACACTGAGGGGTGCTAAACTTCCGGTCATTATTTCCGAACCCAAAAAGGGCATCGTGATTATCTTGGGTGATAAACAAGCCATGTATATTCCAAATATAGATGCGTTTGGCAGAGATACTTTCACATATGTCATCTGCAATGCCTTCGGATGCGATACAACAACGGTCGGTATTTTCATCATGGCAGGTGATAGTGTTAAAATATTCAATGGTTTTTCTCCGAATGGTGATGGCATGAACGACCGCTTTGTTATTAAAGGCATTGAAAACTATCCGAACAACGAAGTGTATATCTACAATCGGTGGGGTACTGAGGTTTACAAAACTAAAGGCTACACCAACGACAATGGCTGGGATGGTTCATGGGTCGGCAGATATTTGCCAGACGGTACATATTTCATCGTGATTGTTTATAATGATGAGAAAAAACAAAGAATGACAGGATATATCCAAATTCACAGATAAAAAAAGATTAAAAAGAAAGGTTTATTGGCTTGTAAGTCCGCCAGTCGTTATGATTGGCGGACTTTTTTAGCCCCTAACCCCAAAGAGGGAATCTTTTGGAAGTATTTCCCATTTTAGTTCTTATTTTCCAATTATTCCCAGTGTGTTCCCCCTTTGGGGGTTAGGGGGCTTTTAGTTTTTTTAACGAAAATCTAAACTATTCCCCCTAAAATCAGTTAACTTTATGCCCTTTTTGAAATTACTCTATTGTCATGAAAAGTCCTGAATTGTCATAAAATGAAAGAATTACAAGCACTCAACGCCTATTTTTGGCGATATAAATGGCATTTATTCGGTGGCATCGTATTTGTCACCGTTTCTAATTACTTCCGAATCCTTCAGCCGCAAATGCTCCGCAAGGCACTTGACTTGGTGGTTAACAACATCAGCCTATATAAAAATTTTGATGGATTTGAATCGCAAGCTGCTTTGTATTCAATATTGGGTAAAAGCCTGATGTTTTTCGGCTTTATTGTCTTGGTTTTAGCACTTTTGATGGGTGTTTTCATGTATTTCATGCGCCAAACCATCATCGTGATGAGCCGATTGATGGAGTATGATTTACGGAAAACCGTCTTCGACCACTATCAAGACCTCAGCCTCGCTTTCTACAAACGCAACAACACGGGCGACATGATGAGTCGCATCACAGAGGACGTGAACAAAGTCCGAAACTACCTCGGACCCACTGTTTTATACGGTGTTAATCTCGTGACTTTATTCACACTCACTATATATTCGATGGTCAGCGTCAGCCCGGTTCTCACGTTTTATAGTTTATTGCCTTTGCCCTTTCTCGTCATCGGCATTTATTACGTCAGCACCCAAATTAATCGCCGCAGTGAAAAGATTCAACGTCAATTAGCTGCCTTGACTTCCACCGCTCAAGAAGCCTATTCAGGCATCCGAGTCGTGAAAAGCTACGTCCGCGAAGAGCCAATAGTCAACCATTTTGCTACGCAAAGTGAAGTTTTCAAGCAAAAAGCTCTCAGTTTAGCGAAAATTGATAATGCTTTTTTTCCCATAATGCTCCTGTGCATTGGCGCCAGTACCATCATTACGGTCTATGTTGGCGGCTTACAAGTTGTAGCGGGCAACATAACGCCAGGCAATATTGCAGAGTTCGTGATATACGTGAGTATGCTCACGTGGCCCGTCACGTCCATCGGTTGGATTGCCTCGCTCACACAACAAGCATCAGCGTCCATGAAACGCATCAACGAATTTTTGAAAACCCCATCTGATATACAAAATACAGGATTATTGACTTCATTGGAATTATCATCATCCAATAATACCCCAATATCTCAATATCCCAATACCTCAATATCCCATATAAAAGGCGATATAGAGTTTAAAAATGTCTCATTCACCTATCCCGATACAGGCATTTCAGCTTTAAGAAATATCAGTTTTCATTTAAAAAAAGGAGAAAAATTAGCCATCATCGGACGGACGGGCAGTGGCAAAACAACCATCGCCGACCTGCTACTGAGAATGTATGATGTGACACCCATTGGCTTAGATGAAGGCATCATTAAAATTGATAGTAAAGACATTAAGTCATTGGATCTCAATACTTTACGTCAGCGAATCGGCTACGTACCGCAAGACGTTTTCCTCTTTTCAGACAATGTTTTAGGCAATATTGCCTTCGGGAAAAAAGGTGCATCTCAAGCAGAAATTGAGGAATTTGCCCGCCATGCCGCTGTTTATGAGGATATTATGGGTTTGACTGAGGGGTTCAATACAATAGTCGGTGAGCGCGGCGTCACGCTTTCGGGCGGTCAAAAGCAGCGTATTTCCATCGCCCGCGCCTTAATCAAACAGCCCGATATTGTCCTTCTCGATGATTGCCTTTCCGCCGTTGATACCACCACCGAGCAGACCATATTGGGCTATTTGAACAACGCTTTGGCTGACAAAACCGCCATCATCATCACCCATCGCATTTACGGACTCTTACAATTTGATAAAATAATCGTCCTCGAAAACGGTGAAATCAGCGAGCAAGGCACGCACGAACAACTCATAGCCAATAAAGGCTACTATTTTGAAATGTTCGAGCAGCAGAAAATGACGGAGGAAGAAGAGGCTGTTTGAAATTAATTTTATAAATACCATATATGTGTATTGCACAACGAATTTTACGAATTGACGAATATTTGCTAATCTACGTGTTGACTATTAGATGTCAACATCTAAATTAGCAAATATTCGTCAATTCGTAAAATTCGTGGTACAATACATATAGCAAGGCAAAATTCGTAAAAATCACCATTGAAAATAGCAGTCAATACGCGCTTTTTATTGAAAAACCAACTGGAAGGAATCGGGCGTTTCACCCTCGAAACATTCCGACGTTTGGCAGCGACACACCCCGAACATGAGTTCATTTTCTTCTTCGATAGACCCTTTGATGCGTCCTTCATTTTTAGTCCTAATGTAACACCTATTGTATTATTTCCACAAGCCAGACACCCATTTTTATTCATTTGGTGGTTTGAGTGGTCAGTCGCCCGAGCATTAAAAAAGTACCAAGCTGACATTTTTATTTCCCCTGATAACTTCCTCAGCCTCAACACTTCAACGCCCACACTTTTAGTCGTACACGACATCGCCTTTACGCATTTCGTTGATAATGATAAGTTTATAAATATACTTTATTATAAATATTTTATGCCCCGCTTTCTGAAAAGGGCTAATCGCATCGTCACCGTCTCAGAATTTACGAAGCAAGATGTCATACAACATTATAAAATAGACGCTTCAAAAATAGACGTTTGCTATAACGGTTGTCGTGAAGAGTTTAAAGCTATTTCATCAAATGCAAAAGAGCGACTTTTAAGTGAAAATACTGAGGGGTCACCTTACTTTCTGTACGTGGGTGCAGTCCATCCCCGTAAAAATGTACACCGTCTAATCGAGGCATTCGACGCCTTTAAAAAGCAGAATAACACCCCCTTTAAACTCCTCATCTGCGGTCGTTTCGCATGGCAAACAGGCGAAGTAAAAGCCGCATTTGATAAAGCCGATTACCAAAAAGATATTATATTTACGGGCTACGTCAGCGATGAAGAAGTGGTGCGATTGACGGCGGCGGCACATGCGTTTGTCTATGTGTCCAATTTTGAAGGCTTCGGCATCCCCATTTTGGAAGCCATGCAATGCGATGTCCCCGTTATCACGTCCAACACGTCATCCATGCCCGAAGTAGCCGGCGATGCCGCCCTTTTAGTCAATCCCGAATCCGTAGAAGAAATTACCAACGCCCTCAGTCAATTGGCTTTTGATCAAAATTTAAGGCAAGATTTAATAGAAAAAGGGCGCATTCAAAGAACCAAGTTCAGTTGGGAAAAAACGGCCGCCATTATTTATGATAATATTTTAAAAACTGTAGTCAACAACTAAAATCACCATGATTAATAAAAAAATAACATTGATAATCATTTCATTATCAATCATTTGCCAAATAGCCGCTCAAAAAATACTCACCCCTTTTGAGAAAAATAATAACCACACAGCCACTTATACTGAGGGGGTAGCCTACTACAAAACCCTCGCTAAAAAATATCCCAAAACCATGAAACTCCGTGAAGTAGGCATGACCGATGCGGGCTTTCCTCTCCACGTAGCCGTGATTTCAACGGACGGTACTTTTACGCTCCAAGCAGCCCGTCAAAAAGGTAAAGCCATTTATTTTATCAACAACGCCATTCACCCGGGCGAGCCTGAGGGCGTAGATGCCACCATGATGCTCGTGCGAGATTACTTGCAAAATGCTGATAATCAACGCTTTATCAACAATATTGTGCTGGTAGTGATTCCGTTTTACAATATTGATGGCGTCTTGAATCGCGGAAGACTCAGCCGAGTCAATCAAAATGGACCTGATGATTACGGTTTTAGAGGCAACGCTAAAAACTTAGATTTGAACCGAGATTTTATCAAAGCCGATACTAAAAATGCTCAAAATTTCAACCAAATTTTTAGTCAATGGTCACCCCATATTTTTATGGATAATCACACCTCCAACGGAGCCGATTATCAATACACCATGACGCTCATCGCCACACAGAAAGATAAACTCAATACGTATCTCTCTGATTATCAACAAAATAGCCTTTTACCACGTCTTTTTAAAGACATGAAAACACGCGGTTGGGAAATGAGCCCTTACGTCAATTTTGATGAAAAAGTAGAAGGCGGATTGGCTGCATTTCCTGACATGCCGCGCTATTCAACGGGCTATGCCGCCTTGCACAATGCCATCGGTTTTATGCCCGAAACCCACATGCTCAAGCCCTTTTCCGACCGTGTGCGAGCGACGTATGCACTCATGGATTGCATGATAAAAATTATGCATGATGATTGTAATAAAATTATTGAAGCTCAAAAAAAGGCTAATCAAGATGTTGAAAATAAAACCCAAGTGGATATAAATTGGAAATTAGACACCACTCGAAAAGAGACGATTCAGTTCAAGGGTTTTGAATCAGGTTATAAAAAAAGTGAAGTGAGCGGGTTGCCCCGTTTGTATTACGATAGGTCAAAACCCTATGAAAAAACGATTGCTTATTTGCCCCATTTTACCCCCTCAGTATCTGTCGTCAAACCAGCATTTTACATCGTTCCGAAGGCTTATTCGGCTGTGATAGAAAGGCTGAAATGGAACGGCGTATTGCTGACCCCCCTCAGTAAAGACACTACAATTGAAGCTGAATTTTACTATATAACTGATTATAAATCAAGCCCTTATCCGTATGAAGGACATCACCCAAACAGAGATGTCAAAGTAGAAAGAAAGGTAATGAAGAAGCAATATTTCAAAGGCGATTACCTCATTTCTACCAAACAAAAAGCCGCTCGCTATATCATCGAAACGTTAGAGCCACAAGCCCCAGATTCATTTTTTGCATGGAATTTTTTCGATGGTATTCTCAACCAAAAGGAAGGATATTCAAGCTATGTTTTTGAAGATGTCGCCGCCGATATTTTAAAAAAGAACCCAGATTTGAAGAAAAAGTTAGAAGAGAAACAACAATCTGACCCTAAATTTGCCGCCTCCGCAGCCGACCAGTTGGATTTTATCTATAAAAATTCAGAGTATTTTGAGCCATCGTTAAGATTGTACCCCGTTGGGCGAATTGTTTTAGTGAAAAGTGAAAAGTGAAAAGTGAAATCACGCTATTTTTCACTTTTCACTATTAATTTTTCACTAAATTTCACTCTTTCCAATTCTTCAAAATCACCTCCGCTTGGGCGGCGAATGTCCCTTTTTCTTTCACAATGCGCTGATAAATGGCTTTAGAATACGGCTTACTATTCTTTTGATAATAGGCATTGGCAGAGTACCAAAGTGCTTTTTCATACATATCACCTTCTGATTGGCGCGCCAAAAGGTTATTAAATTCGCCAATCGCCTTATCATATTCTTTTTCTTGAAAATATTTAACCCCTTGATTCAGAACCCGATTGTCCATCTCTTGCAGACTTTCAGAGCGTTTGGCTTTGGCGGCTGTAGGTGCACTCGGCAAGGCTGAATAGCCTTCGGTACTCGGTGCAACATTCTTCGCATTTTTAGATTTAGATAAATTTCTTTCTTGAGCACTATATTCCACGGCTGCTTTTTCCTCTACACGCTCCTTACTTTTCACAGAAACTACGTCATCTGCTATAGCAGCATTATCTTTCGCTTCTTTTTTAGGCGTCGGTGCAGCAGCAGTTGACGTATTTAAATTATCGTCACTTTTAACATCTTGATTGTCAATGCTTTTATCGCTTTCTGCGGAGGCTATCTGATTTTCAGTTTTAGTTGTCGATGGCTTTTCAGTCGCATAAGATGAAGGAGTATTGGCATTGGCGTCAGGATTTTGAGGCTCTAAAACAAGAGGTTTTTGTTCAAAATAGGCTGAATCAGCTGCTTTTGACTCATTATACTGAGGGGGTGCTTCGGCAATTATTTCGTTAGATTCACTCAACGGTTTTGTGAAAATCCACAAAGCTGCAACTACTAAAACCGCTAACGAAGCCGCTGCCGAGAGGGCATAGCGCAAATAACGATTGGGCGTACGAACAACTTTTAACGCCGTTTTTTGCAATTTATCGGCATTCGTTTTTTCTAAAATATAGGCTTTTGATTGTAAAAATGCTTTCTCCAAATCTTTTGAATCCAACATCATTGCCCCCTCCATGGCATCACTGCACATTGGGCAACGCGTGAGGTGTCGGTCTATCGCCCGCGTTTCGTCGGGCGAAGTCTCGTCGCGCAGGTAACGCAAAATCTGCTCTTGCGTTAAGCAATTATCATTTGGAACAATTTGTTTCATTATATTTTAAATTCTAAAAACCAAATTCTAAACACTAAAAACCAAACACTCATTTCGTCATCATTTTTTTCAAATTCAATTTCCCATTTTGAATATGCGATTTTATTTCATTCAAAGAAAAACCTGTTTGCATCACTATTTCTTTATACGATTTTTCTTTTAAATAAAACAACTCAACACACAGCCGTTGTTCATTTTTAAGATGATTCATATTATTTTCAAGTAGTTGAATCAATTTTTCTTTATTGTCAAAGGCTTCAAAATCATCGTCATACTGAGGGGTCTGCGGCATGACTTCCGGAAACTCCACTGATAAACCCGCTTTTCGCAATTTCATCAAGCAATGATTTTTCGCCACCATATAAAGCCACGATTTGGGATGCTCCACCTCGTTTTTCTTTAAATCATGATGCAATTTTTCAAAAATTTCCATAACTGCATCCTCACTATCTGCCAAATTTTTTAAATATTTCATACAAACGCCCAAAATTAGGTGTGCATAACGCCGATACAATTCGCCAATATACTGCACATCATTGGATGAGCGATAGAGCTGAATGAGTACGATGTCTTCCTGATGGTCGTTTTGTTGAGACATTAATGGTTATCGTATTTTATACGTGTTGATGATTTTTGATGGAAAAAGTGATTTTTAAGGCTTAAAAGTAAAGGTTATCTTCCCATTTTAATAGAAAACTGTTAAAAAATATCAAATCCATAACGAATAATCATTAGAAAAATGACACCTAAGAATACCTGCCGCACAAATTCATTACCCCTCAGTAAAGCTGCCTTCGAGCCGAAAAATGCACCGCTCAAATTGCAAAAAGCCATTGGCAGAGCGTATTGCCACATAATATTACCCGACCAACCAAAGTAAATCACAGCACCCAAATTGGTCGCCAAATTCACAACTTTCGCATGAGCAGATGCCATAAGGAAATCAAAACCGACGACTGAAACGAAAAACAGAATCAAAAAACTACCTGTGCCAGGTCCTAAAAAGCCATCGTAAACGCCGACAATAAAACCAAATAAAATGCAGTAAGTGATTGATTTTGAATTAGTTATAACAACTTTATTCGATTGCCCAAAATCTTTTTTGATAATTAAATAAGTGAAAACCAGAATGAGCAAAACGAAAATTATAGGCTTCACGACTGAGGGATGTAAAAAACTAATCAGCCGCGCACCAATAAAAGAGCCGATGCCAGCAGCGATAATCGTCGTCCATAAAATGCGACAATTGAATTTTACCCGCAAAGCATATTGAAAAGAAGACATGGTTGAGCCAGCGATAGAGGATATTTTCGCCGTGCCCATGATTGGCGGAACGGGGAGATTGGGCAGCGTGATGAGCAAGGCAGGTGTTTGAATCAAACCGCCACCGCCGACTATCGAATCAATAAACCCCGCCATAAAAGCGAAAAAACACAGCGTCAAAATTTCCATCATGCTTCAACTTTCCGTTAATTCGCACAAAGTTTGTTTTTTTCATTGTTTAAAACGAATAAAAATCATTTTTTTATTTAAATTTTAAACAAAAAGTTTTAATTTTGATTGTTAATTTAATAACTTAGAGATAATAATTTGGAAATTTTTGAGCAAGATATAAACGGTTATGCGGTGGTGGTGTTGCCCATCGCCACGCCCAAACCTTACACGTATCACATACCCCAAGCATTGTGGGATAAGGTGCAATTTGGCGTCCGCATAGAGGTTCAATTTGGTGCAGGGCGTGATTTATACGCCGCTTTAGTGATCGAAGTAACGGATAAAAAACCCGATTATGATACCAAACCCGTTTTACAAATCATTGATAATGAACCGATTATAACGGATAAGCAGTTGCAATTTTGGAAATGGATGGCTTCATATTACGCCTGTACATTGGGCGAAGTGATGAACGCTGCTTTGCCAACCAATATGAAATTGACCAGCGAAACGCGCATTGTTTTGAACCCCGAACACGACCAAGATTTCTCTCACCTCGACGATAAAGAGTACCTCGTAGCCGAAGCTTTGACCATTCAAAATGAGTTGACGATTAAGGATATTCAAAAAATTTTGAATCAAAAAACGGTATATCCGATTGTCAATCGCTTGCTCATGCACGGCATTTTAGAATTGAAAGAGGAACTGATGCAGAAGTATAAACCTAAGATGGTGTCGTATATGCGTTTGAAAGAGCCTTATGCTTCCGATGTCATTGCGAGCGATAGCGCGGCAATCAAGGGGTATGCCTTAGCCGCTGCTTTTGACTTAGTTAAAAAATCGGATAAACAGACAAATGTGCTTTTAGCTTATGCACAAATCGCTCGAAATCAAGCACTTATAAAATGTTCGGATATTTACCAAAAAGCGCAAGTCGATATTAGCGTCTTGCGGGCTTTAGAAAAAAAAGGCATTTTTGAAATTTTTGAACAAGAAGCCAGTCGCGTTAATGGCTACGATGACGAGTTGTCAGATGCTCAAATTTTGACAGAGCAACAAGTCAAAGTGATAGAAAGTATAACAAATTGTTTTGAAAATCATAATGTTACTTTACTGCATGGCGTGACGGGTTCGGGCAAAACTCGGGTGTATTTGGAGCTGATAAATGAGGCGATACTGAGGGGGGAGCAAGTGCTGTATTTATTGCCTGAAATTGCGTTATCCACTCAAATAATCATGCGTCTTCAAAAGGTATTTGGCGATAATATTGCCATTTATCACTCCCGTGTGAATGGGCATGAGCGGGTGGAATTGTGGCAGCAAACGCTGGCGGGTAAGCCTGTGATTTTGGGGGTGCGATCGAGTTTATTCCTGCCTTTTAAAAATCTCAAATACATCATTGTTGATGAAGAACATGACTCGTCTTTTAAGCAACATGACCCCAATCCACGCTATAATGCAAGAGATTCGGCTATTTATTTAGCCAATTTATACGGTGCAAAAGTCTTGCTCGGCACGGCGACCCCCTCAGTAGAAACGTATTTTAATGCTCAACAAAACAAGTATGGTTTGGTAGAAATGGCGGCGCGGGTGGGCAATATTGAAATGCCTGAAATTATGATAGTGGATAGTCGTGATGAAATGAAAAAGCGAACGATGGTGGGCAATTTTACGAGCCGATTAATTGAGGAATTAAAAGCGGCTTTGGCACGGGGTGAACAAGCAATTTTGTTTCAAAATAGAAGGGGTTATGCCCCCACAATGGCGTGCGGCACCTGCGATTGGACAAGCGAATGTAAGAACTGCGACGTGAATTTGACCTACCATAAATTCTCCAATAATTTGAGTTGTCATTATTGCGGTTATTCGATTCGGTTGCCAAAAGAATGCCCTGCTTGCGGCTCTAAAACATTGAATATCAAGGGTTTCGGTACAGAACGCATTGAAGATGAGTTGAAAATTCACCTACCTGATGCGAAGATTGGACGCATGGATTTGGATACATCTCGCTCCAAAACAGCTCATTCAAAAATCATCAACGACTTCGAGGAAAAGCGCATCGAAATTCTCATCGGCACTCAAATGGTGACCAAAGGTTTGGACTTTGAAAACGTGGGTTTGGTAGGCGTTTTAAGTGCTGACAACCTCCTCCGTTTCCCCGATTTTAGAGCCACTGAACGAGCATTTCAACTGATGATGCAGGTGAGCGGCAGGGCAGGACGCAAGCATAAACGCGGCAGGGTTATTATTCAAACGTTTAATGTGAAACACCCGATTTTGAAAGATATTGTGGAGAATAATTACCTTCATTTTTTTAACAGAGAAATAGCGGAGCGTAAAAATTTCGTTTATCCCCCCTTTTATCGTTTGATTGGTATCAGTTTGAAGCATAAAAAACCCGATGTTTTGAAAAATGCCTCTAAAGTTTTTACAACCATTGTGAAAGAAAAATTGGGTAGTCGCGTGAGTGGTCCCGCCGTTCCGCAAGTCGAGCGCGTCAACACGTATTATATTTTAGATTACCTCATTAAAATTGAAAAAGATGCTAAAACGATTGCTTTAGTCAAAGAAATTATCGCTTTTGCGACGCATGAAATGCAAAATACTGAGGGGTACTCGAATGTACGGGTGAGTGTGGATGTGGATCCGTATTAATTCAAACCTTAGGATAAATCCTTTTATAAAATAGTATTAGCCCTAAGATAAACTCAATTGTTCTTTATAATCTTTTTGGACTGGTTCAGTAGGTATTTTATCCAACTCAATTAATTTGGCAGGAAAAGAAAGAATAAATGTTGTGCCTTCATTTTCTACAGATTCAAATCGAATAGTGCCTTCATATTTGTCAGTTATTTGCTTGCATATTGCCAGTCCGATGCCCGTTCCTTCATACTTAGCAGAGCGACTCAATCTTTGAAATAAGCGGAATATTTTATCGCTGTATTCCAATTTCATTCCAATACCATTGACTTTAACTTCGACAATGTATTGTTGATTTTCAATTTCCCCTTTTATCTGAACCTGTGGCTTTTTGTCATTGAATTTAATAGAATTACTAATTATATTTTGGAAAAGTTGAGTGAGATGTACACGACTAATTTTGAGTAGCGGTAAATAACCTACCATTTCAATAACAGCATTTTTTTCACATATGACATTGTGAAGGTTATATTTTACATCATTTAAAACCTGCGAAAGGAGAATAGATTGCTTCACTTCTTCCATATCAGAAGCAACTGTTGAATACTCTAATAAAGCAGAAATAAGGCTTTCCATCCTTTTGACACCGATAATGACAAAATTCATATATTCACTTGCTTCGGGTGGTAGAAGTTTCGCATATCGCCTATTAATAATACTGACAAAATTGCTAATACTGCGTAAAGATTCTTTTAAATCATGCGCTGAGGCATAGGCGAATTGTTTTAATATTTCATTCGATTTTTCTAAACGATCATTTTTCAACTCTATCTCCATATTTTTTTGAGATAGGAGCGCGTTGTTTCTATTTTTTTGTTTGATATAGTAAAAAGTAAAAATGAAAGAAACAATGGCAAATAGAATAACAGAAAGTAAATAAAGAATTGTCCGATTTTGACTAAGTTGAAGGGCTTGAATTTCTTTTTCACTTTTTTCAAGATTGGTTTTATATTCAATTTCCGATTTTTCTGTATTGTATTTATATTGAACCTCAGCTATTTTTTTTGATTTATCTTCATTAAAAATCGAATCTTTATACATTTCAGCCATTTTGATATGTTTTAAAGCGGCATCATAGTTACCTACTTGTTCAAAAAAATCTGCTAATCCTATATTACTTTTTTGAATAAGGTCTATAAAACCTCTTTTTGTGGACATTAAAAGGCTTTTATGAAAGGCATCTGCTGCTTGATTGGGTCGGTTCGTTTTCAAATAAAGATTACCAAGAGAAAGCGATAATTTAGGCTGCTCATAAAAATCAAGATAATTATTATATTTAAAACAGCGATTAAAAGCTTGTTCAGCATTTTTATATTGTGCCATTTTAGTATATACATCTGCCATAAAACTCAGCGTGCTGGCAATCATCCATTTATCGCCCATTTTTTCAGAATATTTTAAAGCTTTTTGATGGTAAGAAATGGCCTCTAAATATTTTTTTTCTGCATTTAAAACTTGACCATAAGCGTTTAACACAAAATCTAAGCGTATGGAATCTTTTGTACTGATAACCAAGTCATACCCTTTTTGCAGAAATGAATAAGCTAATTTATAATTTTTCGCCTGCATATAAACAGTTGATATATTCACTTGAGCGAAGATGACCCCCTCAGTATGATTTCTTTTTTCTGCTATTTCTTTTGAACGTAAATGAAATTCAATCGCTTTATCGAACTCATTTATCGAACCATTCAAGGTGCCGAGACCGGTATAAACATATTCTACTATTTCTAAATCATTGATTTTAATAGCTAAATCTAATGCATATTGATAATATT
>JAYTON010000532.1:0-3317 GCA_043747725.1 Saprospiraceae bacterium | reverse complement strand
TCCAAAGCGACGATATATTCTAACTGTTGTAAGTTCATATTCAATAGATTTTATCTATGCAAAGATAGAAAATATCAGTTTGACTTATAAAATATTTTCTCTCATCTTTGTTGGAAAGAATAATTAATCGCCCGCCCAATAATTCTTACACTAAACTTTTATTTGACTAAGCTCAAACAGTTATTACACGACTTTAATTTGTTCAAAATAATTTTTTTGAAGAGTCTATTTCGCATCGGAATAGGCTCTTTTTTTTTGAAAATTGTTACTTCGAGCCGAGCATTGGAGCGGGGCGGGCTGAGTTAACACTATTTTTCAAAATAGATTTATAACTTTGCGGACTTATTTGTAAAAAATAGATTTAGACGTTTGATAAAAAATGTTAGAAAAAATAAGAGGTAATATCGGTTGGATTGTCCTTGCGGCTATCCTATTATATTTTATCGGCAAGTATTTTTATGCTCAACCCAAATATATTAATGGTGAAAAAGCACCCGATTTCACGGCTATAATGCTTACGGGTGCGCCTATGACATTGTCCGATTTGAAAGGGCAATACATTTTATTGGATTTTTGGGGCAGTTGGTGTGGTCCCTGCGTGGCGGAAGCACCCCGGTTAAAAAAATTATATGATACGTTTCATGGTAAAAATTTCAGTGATGCCAAAGGTTTTGAAATTGTCAGCGTCGGTATTGAGAGCGACAAAATGCGGTGGCAAGCGGCGATACAAAGGTTGGGCATGAATTGGCAATATCATGTTTCGGATTTTCAAAATTTGGATTCGCCTATTGCTAAAATATATGGTGTACGGGTCATTCCGACCAAATTTCTCATTAATACTGAGGGGGTCATCATCGGCGTCAATAAACCAATTGAAGAAATTGAAAAGTTTTTATCGAGTAAATTAAAGTAAGTACAAAACTGCCAAATTGTCACATTTGTCCCAATGGCAGACATTTTGAGCTAAAGAAATGATTTATGTTTAAAAAATGGTTTAAAAATAAAGGTATGGAAAATAAAGATGCATTTCAAAACGAAGATTTGATGCAAGATGAAAACGTAGAGGCAACAGAAAATGCGACTGATGCTACAGTTATAGAGGATTCTAAAACGGAAATGCTCGCTTTGCAAGAGCAAATCAGTGAGTTAAAGAATAAAATTTTGTATCAACAAGCAGAGTTCGATAACTTCCGCAAGCGAACAATGAAAGAAAAAGCTGAAGTCATTATGATGGCTTCGCGTGACACTTTGACAGCCCTTTTGCCCGTTTTGGACGATTTTGACAGGGCATCAAAAAATGAGCAATTTACTGAGGGGGTCAATCTGGTTTGGCAAAAATTGCAATCCACCCTCAAAAGCAAAGGCTTAGTTGAAATGGAGTCTCCTATCGGTTCTGACTTTAACCCTGACCAACACGAAGCCATCACTGAAATCCCTGCGGGCGAAGAGATGGTCGGCAAAGTCGTAGATACGCTTGAAAAAGGCTATACATTGAGTGATAAAATCATCCGTTTTGCAAAAGTAGTGGTGGGTAAATAAAGAAGTAATACTTTAAAATTAGCATTAAGCTCTGTTCTTATATATTTTGACAAGTAATTAAAATGACAAAGAGAGATTTTTATGAAATACTCGGCGTGCCTAAAAATGCTGATGAAAACACGATAAAACAATCGTATCGTAAGCTCGCCATGCAGTATCACCCCGACCGCAATCCGGGGGACAAGCCTGCAGAGGAAAAATTTAAGGAAGCTGCTGAGGCTTACGAAATTTTGAGCAATGCCGACAAACGCGCGCGTTACGATAGGCTCGGTCATGCGGGCGTGGATGGCAACAGTGGCTACGGCGGTGGCAGCAGAGGTTTCAATTCTAATGAAGATATTTTTAGTGCTTTTGGCGATATTTTCGGCGAAATGGGTGGTAGCCCTTTCGAGTCATTTTTTGGCAATAGTGGTGGGGGAGGTCAACGCCGTCCGCAAGGTCAACGCGGCTCCAATTTGAGGATAAAGGTCCGTCTTTCTCTTGAAGAAATCGCTCAAGGGATTACGAAAAAGATAAAAGTTAAAAAGCAAACCAACTGCACAGTTTGTAATGGTTCGGGTGCAAAAGATGCCAGTTCAGTTTCAACATGTGGCACTTGCAAAGGCTCGGGCTACGTGCGTCAGGTAAGAAATACATTTTTAGGGCAAATGGCGACGACAACGGCTTGCCCTACCTGCAAAGGTGGTGGTCGGGTAGTCACAGCTAATTGTCATGCATGTCGTGGCGAAGGCACTATATTCGGCGAGGAAACCATTGATTTGCAAATTCCCGCGGGTGTGGCGGACGGTATGCAGCTTCAATTGAGTGGCAAAGGCAACGCTGGCTCAAAAGGCGGCGGTGCAGGTGATTTAATTATCGGCATCGAAGAAGCACCGCATGAGCATTTTCAACGCGAAGGCATGAATATTCACCATGAATTGTACGTCAATTTTGCAGATGCGGCTCTGGGTACAAGCATAGAAGTGCCTACTTTGGATGGTCGAGTGCGGATAAAAGTACCGGCTGGTACGCAAGCAGGCAAAGTTTTTCGTTTGGAAGGAAAAGGACTCCCCTCAGTACAAAGCTATGGAAAAGGCGATGAACTCGTGCATATTAATATTTGGACACCGAAGAAGGTGAACGAAGATGAGCGTATTTTATTAGAGCGTTTGCGTTCTATGCCTAATTTTCAACCCAATCCTGATAAAGAAGACAAAGGACTTTTTGATAGATTGAAAGATATGTTCAAGTAGCGGGAAACGCTTATTTCATCAATTCCGACATCAATAATACAAAATCCAAGAGTTCGTTTTAAACGATTCTTGGATTTTTTTAAAATAAAGAATGTGAAAATAGTCAACCATTTAATCCAAAGTCTCATCTTCTTTTTGCAAAGCAAAATAGCCTTAGCAGCCCTTATGAGCGTTGTTATCGTGTCTTGTGGTAAAGAAAAAGTTGTTTTTGAAAAAAAATATGACCTCAAAAATGGTCAATGGGCATATGCCGATACGCTCAATTTTGCTTTCAATATTGCGGATACGATGGAGATTTACGATATTGTGCTGACCATCAAGCATACCCCTCAGTATCCGATGCAAAATATGTACACCCATATTTATACGAAGTTTCCGTCGGGCGAGCGCATCATGCAGTTGCTCAATATTGATTTAGCAGACAATACAGGCAAATGGGAAGGCGATTGTAGCGGCTCAGAATGTAAATTTGAAATACCGATTCAGCCCAATGCTTTTTTCAATGCGGCAGGTCAACACATCATTACGCTGGAGCAATATATGCGA
>JAYTON010000531.1:0-2932 GCA_043747725.1 Saprospiraceae bacterium | reverse complement strand
TTCTATACTATTATTAATAACTAAGCCATCTTTATGGATACTTAAATTTTCAGTAATTATATGGATGATATTAATTTTATTTTTTTTAATAACTCATTTAGCTAAGAAAGAAAGTGTTTTAACAACAATTTTAGCATTTAGCGCTTTATTGCTAATTCCTTATATATTTATTCCAGATTCGATTTTGAATGGTTGGGAGAGATTTTTAAATATAGATAAAAAGTATATTTTAGTAAGTACTAGACAAAATAATAAAATACATCCAATAGATGATAGCCCCGATTATGATTCAAGGACTGGCTATTCTGAAAACTCAGAAGTAATTTTTAACAAACAATTAGTAAGACAAGGCGTATTTACAGATGACTTTTATTATAAAAACAGTATCGAAAACTTTAAGAAGAATAATGAATTTGTTGATGAAAGTAAGGTTTTATTTTTAGAAACTGCTTTATTTATGGGATACCATAATGATACAAAAAGTGTTAATGTGGAATTATCAAAATTTTATTTTTTATATCTTACAACTATAGGGTTATCAATTACTCTATTTGAAATTTTATTGTTCAATTCATATTTTATAGTTCTTGTTTTATTTTTTATCACACTTAGATTTTTATATAAATTATTGTAATCAGGTGCTGGATATTCCTTAAACAATCCCCAAAACCTCCTATGAAAAACAGCATTCCTCTCTGATACTACAACAAAAAAGCGATTATCTCCCCAAGAAATAATCGCTTTTTTGATAAGTGCAATATACAACTACGGCTGCTTTCTACTATCACTTTGACTATCAGCAAAGACAATATCCTCATAAATATCGTTCAGCGTGAGAGTCGTATCGAACATAGGGAAATGGATGGTTTCTTCAGGTTCGGTGAGTTGAGTAGAAGATTTTTATCTTCTACTTTAGAAATGATTTCATAAAGGCTTCCTTTTATTTCTAAAACATTCATCTTTATTAGTTTTGATTTGAGATTCAAAGATAAATAAGTTATCCCTAAAAACAAACACACTCTATCCATAAAAAAGGCGTAAATGTCATTTCGAGGGACGAAGCAACTGAGTGCGTATTTCAAAATGAATCGATATACCCCCTTTGTCCTAAATATAACAACAGGAAAGGGTATTAGTGAAACCGCATAATTCCTTAGTCATCAAGGGATTATGCGGTTTTTGTTTACTATATGTCACATCACAACCTTATCAATTACTTTTCTTTTTCGCATTAGGGCTCTTAGATGAAACCACCACGGGTGTAGGAGCATTTATCTCTATGGTGAGTTCGTAAGCATTCACTTTTACTTCTATCGGTTTGGTCATTTGTCCGTTGGGCAATTTTTGAGGTTTTCGCCAATACGATTTTTGAATAACCAATTTTTGAACGCCGTTGCCAAAGTTATTGCTTTTATTAAACACGGCGAAGCGCGAATCTTTAGTAAAATTGGATTGTTCGACATTGCCTATTAAAACCACCAAACCGTCAGCTCCCGGGCGCGGCAAAACAATATTGGGCACACTCAGATTGCGTTGTTCTTCTTCTTTTATTTGTGTTACCGATGTGACTCTAAGCGTTTGATTGGCGTAAAACGAAATTTGAATGTCTTCATTAGGTGCATACAAAATGCCATTGGATTCATCTCGCGCTTTAAGCCTTTTGATACTTTTCAATGCCACAGTCACTTGATTAAAAGCGATTTCGATAGGCGGTTTAATCGTTTTTTTAAGCGCATATTTAATTTCACCAGATTCATACTGAGGGGGGTCGCCCGGATTGACACTCAAACAATTGCAGGTGGAATTGGGCCAATTAGTAGAAGTTTTGAAAGCGGCAGGCAATGTTTGTCGAATTTTGCTACTGACAAAATCAAGCAAAGTATTGCCGATGAAAAAATTCAAGGCTTGTTCACTGAACGAGGCATCATCCAAAAAAGGTTTGTCGATATTAGCGGCGATATTCACTGCGCCATTATTAGTGAACCAATCTTTGCAAGAGACAAAAACAGTAATACTTTGATTGATTTTTCGAGAAAAATACGGAATGCCTTTGTAACTGATATCGGTGACATTATATTCCACCATATAAGCAATACGCACCACATTTTCATTAGGGCGATCTGTAAAGGTCGTAACGGACATGCCCGGTTTAAAAATCTTGTGGGTAAAACTCAATTTCGCTTTCACACCCGTACTACCTGATTCACGGCTTATTTTAGCGTTGGCGCTATCGACGGTTTGTTTGATAGAGCCTTTTAATAACAAGGTGATAATGCCTACACCTATGCTTTGGTAAGGATCAGGAGCAGGAGGCGGTCCTTGTGCAGGTGGTTGAGCCGATAAAGTGGTTGAAAAAAGGATAATGAAGGTAAGTGCTAAAAGGAAGTCCTGTTTTTTTAAGAAGTTTATTTTCATGATTTTGGTTTTTAGAATATTAAAAATTGAATAAAATATAAAAAGAACCCAATTTATTATAATTTTTAATATAAAACAACAGAATGAAAAGTTAACAGACGTATAACAAATTAAAAACTTTTAAAGAATTTTATAAAAAAAACGGACGATACTGAGGGGTATCGCCCGTTTTTATTGATGAATAAAAAATTTGAAATTAAGCATTCTCCAGCTCTGCCACGTGCTTATGTTCCTCAATCAATTTGGCTTGAACATCGCTTGGAACGGCTTGATATTCAGCAAATTTGATGTTGAACTTAGCGCGTCCTTGCGTAAGTGAGCGCAAGGCGGAGGAATAATCATGCAAGGCAGCCAAAGGCACGCGCGCCATGATTTTCTGATAATGCCCCTCGGCATCCATGCCCATGATAATGGCACGGCGCGTCTGGAGGTCGCCCATGACTTCGCCCATCATATCGCCATCACAAAGGACTTCGAGATCATAAACGGGTTCCATGATTTGAGGCGCACACATCGG
>JAYTON010000530.1:0-3228 GCA_043747725.1 Saprospiraceae bacterium | reverse complement strand
ATGTGTTCTATGTGTTCTATGTGTTCTATGTGTTCTATGTGTTCTATGTGTTCTATGTGTTTTATGTGTTCTATGTGTTCTATGTGTTCTATGTGTTCTATGTGTTCTATGTGTTCTATGTGTTCTATGTGTAAAAAATAAAAAAATACGTGTCAAAATATTAATCTTCCTCCTCCAGCGCATCCAATATCTCATCCAATTCATCAAAAGATTTCACCCCTACCCTTTCCTCTTCACCACCTTTCAAATTGAGTCCATAAAGATTTAATGCTAATATTTCATCAAGCGTATCTTTTTGAAAATCAATGCTTAGTATAATTTTAAACGTTTCGCAAATCTCTTTCAAATCCTCAACGGTTATCATTGGTTTAGGATTTTTTAAAGCATCCCAACTAATATTATTTTTATCAAAACTCAATTGAAATGCTTCTACAAAAGGCGCAAAAGGCAATAATTCTTTTATTAAAAATTCAGGATTGGTAAATTCTTCAATCACTATTTCTTTTATAATCGGTACATTTTTAATTTTCAAAACTTCTTCAACGGGTATAAAATGACCGACTTGAACAGCTTGTAATGACCACCCCTCAGTATAAAAGTTAATTTCATCACCTGTCACATTATTGAATTCACCTACAATCGTCACGCCCTCTACCCATTCAAAAATAGCGCGTGCCTTCATCGGCTGAATATACCCGACTACCCCCTCAGTAAAATTGAAACTAAGCCACTCCACTTCCTTAGCAGCAAAGTATCGAGCATCAGTCAAACTCGTAATATCACTCGCTTTTACTTTGATTTTCAACATTTTATAAATTCTATTAAATTAAAATATAAAAGAAAACTTCCGATTCCACAGAGTCATCGGAAGTTTTTAAAGTGTGCAAAATTACGATTTAATTTACATTTTCAACAAACGCAGCAAGTATTCGCCGTAGCCGCTTTTGATGTATTTATGCCCTAATTTTTCAAGACCTTCATCATCAATAAAGCCTTGTTCCCAAGCTACTTCTTCGATGCAGCCAATTTTCAAACCTTGTCGCTCTTCGATGACTTGAATAAATTGACCCGCTTGCAAGAGCGATTCGTGCGTGCCCGTATCCAACCACGCCGTACCTCTACCCAAGACTTTTACTTGCAATTTACCGCGTTCGAGATACCATTTATTCACGTCTGTGATTTCATACTCGCCGCGCGGAGAAGGTGCCAGATTTTTAGCTACTTCAATCACTGAATTATCATAGAAATACAAACCGGGCACTGCATAATTTGACTTCGGTTTCTTTGGTTTTTCTTCTATGGAGAGTGCCTTGAAATTTTTATCAAACTCTACTACCCCATACCGATCAGGGTCAGCCACTTGATAAGCGAAGACAATACCGCCTTCGGGTTGTCCACATTTTTTGAGTTGATCACCTAAGCCTTCGCCGTGAAAAATATTGTCGCCCAATATCAAAGAAGCATTATCGCGTCCGATAAATTCTGCGCCTAATACAAATGCTTGCGCCAATCCATTTGGATTCTCCTGCACTTTGTATTGAAAATTCATCCCCAGTTCTTCGCCGGAGCCAAAAAGTTTTTCAAAATTAGGCAAATCATAGGGCGTTGAAATAATCAACACATCTTTAACGCCCGCCAGCATCAGCGTACTGAGGGGGTAATAAATCATTGGTTTGTCGTAAACGGGCATCATTTGTTTGCTCACTGCTAATGTGAGTGGATACAATCGAGTGCCTAAACCGCCTGCTAAAATAATACCTTTCATAAGTTGAATTTGTGATTAATTAAATGAATTAGACCTGTAAAGTGTTACGCCTTACAGGTCTAATTTATTCAAAATCAATGATTTACGTATCTATGTAATAATAATTCTATTCTAATGACCAGTTCAGAGGGCTTGAAAGGAAAGGTGACAAAATCATCGGCACCCGCTTCAATGCCTTCAACGACGGCGTTTAAATCGCCCTCAGGCTCACTAACTAAAATAATAGGCATACTGCTGTGTAAATTTTCTTTTATCAATCCGATAAAAGTTGATAGGCGATACCCCTCAGTATTTACGGATGTTACTAAAATATCGGCATATCCTGCATGAATTTTACTCAACGCATCTGTAGTATTGCCAGCGCGTAGGACTTTACAACCATACTTTCGCAGGCGATAATCCAAGGCATTGGTAATAATGGAACCGAGTCCACAGATGAGTACGCGCATGTCAGAGTCAATCAGATTATAATGATGAAATAAAATTTCCAACAAAAATAAGAAAATTACGACACTACGCGATAGGAATAATTATAATTTAGTTTATCTAATCATCTGAAGCTCTTCAACAACCTTTACTGATAACTCATCGAGCTGCTGCACGAGGGCGGGCAATTCTGCGAGGCTCTCTTCATGGCGGCTGCAATGTTCGAGCGTTTTGTTGATATTAATCATCGTTTCGTTGCCGATAAAAGAAAGAGTAGTCTTCATTTTATGGCTGATTTGGAAAAGCTCTTGCCAATCTTTTTGAGCAAAGCTTTCATTCATTTTTCTGATTTCATCAGGAATCTCTTCAATAAGCATATCGAGCATGGTCTGCATCATGTCAGCATCGCCATCTGTCATGGTTTCGAGATAATCAAGTTGAACATAGCTTAGAGTTGTCACATTCATCGCAGTCAATTTCAGTTAGTTGTTGTAATGAGTTTTAGATAAAGTTTAATTTAAACTATAGGTTTCACTATTTATTCAAATAAAAATGAATTTTAGAGAATAATTGAGAAGGCTCAAAAGGTTTTAGGACAAAATCATCGAAGCCATAACTTTTAAAAATATTGTCTTTAGAGATGTAAGCATGAGCCGTCATTGCTAAAATTGGCGTAGTTATCTCAGGCATATTTTGACGAATATAAGCGACGGTTTCGTTACCATCCATCACTGGCATTTGAATATCCATCAAAATAACATCAAATTTTGCACCACCTTCCAATATATCCAACGCTTCTCGCCCATGATTGGCAATTGTCATTTCCATATTTGAAAACTGTTTTTCCAAGGTTTTACGCGCTACAATCTGATTCATTTTATGGTCTTCCACAAGCAACAACTTGAATGTATCGTTTTTTGAACTTTGATACTCCGCTGGAATACCATTTCGATGCTCTATTTCCTGTTGAGAGGCGGCTTTATCGAATGTCATTTCAACATACATAGTCGTTCCTTTGCCCATTTGGCTGGTTGCCC